>NZ_JACDIJ010000003.1:0-295466 GCF_050937815.1 Treponema sp. OMZ 840 | reverse complement strand
GCAGCACAAGCGCAAAACGTCATAATATTATATGCACTTTCTCATTTCATTACGAAAGTGCGTAAAAATTATATTCGCAATTCTTATGAATTGCTCATCTAATTTTTAAAGGAGAAGGTATGTTAAAAAAATATTTTGCACTGTCGGACAAGGGCGCGCGGGATTTAAATAAGGCAGTATTAATTGCAACCTTAGGGAACTTGTTTTTGATTGTGCCGCTCGGTCTTTCATTTTATGTGCTTGAAGAGCTTTTAAAGCCTTTGGAAGGCGGTACGTTTTCGGCACTCAATCCGTGGGTGATTACCGGTTTGTGCGTTCTCATCGTTTTCGTTCTTTTTTTGATTGAAAAACTCAAATACCGCAAAACCTACAACACCTGTTACGAAGAGGCGGCAAATGTGCGTATTTCCCTTGCCGAACATATCCGAAAACTGCCCCTTTCGTATTTTGGAAAAAAAGACTTGTCCGATTTAACGGCAACGCTTTTAAACGATGTTACTACAATAGAACATGCACTTGGACACACAGGGGCAGAATTATTCGGGGCGATAGCTTCAATCATCATATCGGCGGCAATGCTCGCCTTTTTTGACTGGCGTATGACACTTGCCCTTTTTACCTGTGCAGCTTTCGGTTTTTTATTCGTGTACTTGTCGCGTAAAAAGGCACGCCGCTATGCAGTTCGTGTGAACGGAATTCTTTTCGGCATTTACAATTCAATCCAACAGATGCTTGATAACATAAAGGTGCTTAAATCCTCTGACAAAAAAGAAAGCTATGTTCAAAAGGTAAAAGCCGATATTGCATACAGCACAACCGAAGCGGTAAAGGCTGAATTATTTGTCGGCTCTATTATGATAGGCTCCATCATTGTTATCCGCTTTGGCTTTCCGCTGGTTATTGCCGTCGGTGCGGTTTTGTTTGCACAAGGGACATTGCCGCTTTTTACCTATCTTGTTTTTTTGCTGATTGCAGGAAGAATTTTTGAACCCCTTACCGCCGTCTTTATGCTGCTGGGCGAATTTTTCCATGCACGGACGGCAGTTGAACGCCAGCTGGAAATTATAAACTATCCCAAGCAGAAAGGAAGCGAAACGTTTAATCCCAACGGCTACGACATTCAATACGACAATGTTTCTTTTTCATACAATGATGATGCAAACCGCGACACGGTAAGCAATATCAGCTTTACCGCCAAGCAGGGAGAAATCACCGCCCTTGTCGGTCATTCCGGTTGCGGAAAATCTACGATTGCCCGTCTTGCAGCACGCTTTTGGGATACCGCTTCAGGTACGGTACGTGTTGGCGGGGTTGACGTTTCTACCGTAGAGCCTGAAACGCTTTTAACGGCTTTTTCGATTGTGTTTCAAGATGTCGTGCTTTTTAACGATACAGTGTATAACAATATCCTTGTCGGCAATAAGGACGCAACCAAAGAACAAGTGCTTGCAGCAGCAAAAGCTGCACGCTGCCATGATTTTATCGAAAAACTGCCCGAAGGCTATGATACGGTTATCGGTGAAAACGGCTACACCCTTTCAGGCGGGGAGCGGCAGCGGCTTTCCATTGCCCGCGCACTTTTAAAAGATGCGCCTATTATTTTGCTAGATGAAGCCACGGCAGCCCTCGACCCCGAAAACGAAACGCTTATTCAAGAAGCATTGAGTAAGCTCGTTAAAAATAAAACCGTCATTGTTATTGCTCACCGTTTAAGAACAATAGAACACGCAGATAAAATTGTTGTCCTCAAAGAAGGCAAAATAGAAGAAATCGGCACGCACGAACAATTGATGAAGGGAAGCTCCTCGTACCCCGTGATGTATAGGCTGCAAAAGGAGAGTGAGTTCTGGTCGGCGTAGGAATGGTTAATTAGGAATGAGGAATTATGAATTATGAATGTTTAATGAGGAATGCTTAATTACGCATTATGAATTATTATACAGGGGGTACGGTGAAAGCTGATAATGTAATTGTTGATAAGTCTAAATCTTTTGCGTTGAAAATTATTCATCTATATAAAAAACTCCGTGACGAAAAACGTGAGTTTATTATGTCAAAACAGCTTTTAAAAAGCGGCACGAGTGTAGGAGCAAATGTAAAAGAAGCGATACGGGGACAGAGTAAAGCTGACTTTTACGCAAAACTGTATATTTCGCTTAAAGAAGCAAGCGAGACCGAATATTGGCTGGAGCTTTTGCATGAAACTGATTATATCAGTGAAAAAGATTTTTCTTGTATATATGAAGACTGCCAAGAAATTATAAAAATCTTAGTTGCCATAACAAAGACTAAGGGTAATCTTTAATTCCTAATTATGCATTAAGAATTACAAATTAATAATAGGAGGTTGTTATGAACAACAAATTGGTTTTAAAGGATTTGATAAATATCGCCATTTTTTCCGTTATTTATTTTGTTGGGTTGACTGTAATTGGAACTCCCCTTGGTTTTTTGGTGCTGACTTTTTTAGCGGTTCCTTTTGCCGTCAGTGTAATGTTGGGAATCTCAGTACTGTTTTTACTTGCCAAGGTGCAAAAGCCTTTTGCACTTTTTATTTTCGTCGCTATTCCTGGCTGTTTGATGACGCTGATGGGACACACTCCGGTAGTTGCAATCCATTCGCTTATAGTTGCCGCCATTGCAGAAATTGTACGTAAGGTACTCGGTTATAATACTGAAAAGGGAAACATAGTAAGCTATGCTGTTATGTCGTTAGCATTGTGCGGAGGCTTTTGGCAAATTTTTATTTTAAAAGAGCAATATTTTGCTCTCACCGAAAAAATGATGGGAACCGCCTATGCCGCTGAATTAACGGGATTGCCTATCTGGATTATGCCCATTCTCTACGCTACCGCTTTTACAGGCGGATTACTCGGCGGGCTTTTGGGTAAAAAGTTCTTAAAGAAACACTTTGAAAAAACAGGGTTGGTTTAGGTAATTAGGAATTAAAAATTAATTTTATAGGAGTGTAGGATAATCAGTTCGGCGAAATGCCGCCTCACTGATTATCTACGAGTTTGCCTTAATAGGTGGACAATAGGCAAACATCGGTTATTGTATGTGCTTTTCGTTCAAAGCTGTGCTTTGCCCGTAAAAGCACAGAAATATTTTTTTCGGAAACTGAAGTTTCCTTCAAAAAAATTTTATAGGAGTATATATGAATAAAAATGAAAAAAAGAAAGCTAAAAAGGAAAAACAGGCAGGAGTTGTAAGCCGCATTTTAGCCTATGCGGGAAAACACAAGCCCTTTATCTATTTGTCGCTTTTTTTGTCGGCTTTAAGCACGCTTGCAATGCTGATTCCGTATGCGGTTGTGTTTTATGTTATGCGAGACATTATTTCGGCATATACGGTGGGAACTACTGTTAATGTGGGGCAAATGCTTATCTACGGGCTTACCGCTCTTATTGCTGCGGCTGCGGGATTCCTCCTCTATTTTGGTGCACTCATGTGTTCGCATCTTACCGCCTTTAACCTAATGGGGAATTTAAATATGCGCTTAACGGATACCTTTGCACGTCTTCCTGTCGGCTGGCACACAACACATGCAAGCGGTTCGGTACGCAAGGTTTTTGAAAAAAACGTTTATTCGCTTGAAGCTCTTATCGCTCACATGCTTCCCGATGTTGTACAAAATGCGGTAACGCCCATTGCCGTTTTGTTTTTGATGTTCTTTTTTGATTGGCGCTTCGGGCTTATTTCGTTTTTGCCGCTCGTTATTGCCTTCATATTGCAAGGGGTAATGATGGCAAAGGGGCAAAAAATGGGCTTTATGGAAAATTACGAAAATGCCTTAGAAAAAATGAACAGTGCAGGAACCGAATATATCCGCGGCATTTCGGTAGTAAAAACCTTTAATCAATCGGTACACCGTTTTAAGGACTTTTATACCTCAATCATAAACTACCGCGATTACGTTTTAAAATATTCGATGAGCTGGGAAAACGGCTATTCGATTTTTCTTTCCCTTTTAAAAGCGGGCTTTGTGTTTTTGGTACCGGCTGCCATTATTTTTGCAGGTACGGTAATACAAGGTGAAGGCTATGCAAAGTTTTTATACGGCTTTATTTTTTATCTTTCCCTCTCGCCGGTGATGTTTAATATGATGATAAAAATCATATACGGCTCCAGCTTAAATATGCAAGGCGGCGATGCCTTAAACCGTATTGAAGCGATTCTTAATGAGCCGTCTGCTCCGGAGCCTGAAAAGTCCGTTATGCCGCAAAGGTTCGATATTGCTTTTAAAGATGTTGTGTTCTCTTATAAAGAAAGTGCCGAAAGCATGGTGCAAGGCACGGTGCAAAGCACGGTGCAAGGCGGAAAGGGGGAGGATACGGAAAAAAAAGCTGCCCCGTCTTTTAAAAAAGCTATCGACGGTGTATCGCTTAACCTTCCCGAACATACGCTTACCGCCCTTGTAGGGCCTTCGGGCGGAGGAAAGACAACGTTAGTCAATTTGCTCGGACGCTTTTGGGAGCTCGATTCGGGGGAAATTACCATCGGCGGCGTGAGCAGTAAGAATATCAAAACGGATGACCTCATGCACCTTATCAGCTTTGTATTTCAGGAAAACAAGCTTTTTAACGAAAGCATTTTTGAAAATATCCGCTACGGTAAAAAGGACGCGACACGCGAAGAAGTGCTTGCCGTGCTTGAAAAGGCTGAGTGTATGGATATTATCGAAAAACTTCCGGACGGCATAGACACCGTGTACGGCACCAAGGGGACGTATGTTTCAGGCGGGGAAGCCCAGCGGCTTGCCGTTGCCCGCGCCCTTTTACAGGACGCTCCCATTGTCGTGCTGGACGAGGCTACTAGTTTTGCCGATGCGGAAAACGAGTATAAAATCAAAAAGACCTTCAGTCAGCTGCTTAAAAACAAAACCGTCATTATGATTGCCCATCGTCTTTCTTCTATTGTGAATGCAGACAAAATCTGCGTTATCAACAACGGTAAAATTGAAGAAACCGGCACCCATGCGGAGCTTTTGGCAAAGGGCGGCTCGTATACCAAAATGTGGAACAACTTTCAATCGGGTATCAGCTGGAAACTGGCGGCAAATGCTTAACTTGTGAATTAGGAATTTAACTTGCCCGCTTATACTGTACAAGTCTCGGTAATGGGTAATTACATTCTCAAATACACATTATCCGTTAAGTAATACAAATTATTTATAGGAGGTGTCTATGGACACATACAAAAGATTGTTTAAATACACGCCTGAAAAAATACACTGTGTGTATATTTCCATTGTTTGCTCCGCTTTGGGCGTTGCTTGCCAAATGGGAGCATTTTGGTACTTATGGAAGTTTTTGCACGCGCTTTTGGTAACAAAAAGCGTTACGGACGGCTCCTTTTATGCAACTGTCATCGTTGCACTGATGCTAGGATATTCCGTTGTGTATTTTGCTTCCCTTTGGGCTTCTCACGTGCTGGGTTTCCGCCTCGAATCGAATTTGCGCAAAGCGGCAATCGGCCATTTGATGAATGCGTCTTTTGCATTTTTTGACGTAAACAATTCGGGAAAAATCCGCAAAATCATCGACGACAACGCGCAGGAAACGCACATGATTGTCGCCCACCTTATACCCGACAATGTTGCGGCCCTTCTTACCCCGATTTTAATGTTTGCCATTATTTTTATGGTGGACATAAAGCTGGGTCTTTTGCTGTTACTTATCGCAGTTATCGGCGGTGTGCAGATGATGTTTATGATGGGCGACAAGCACTTTATGCAAAAATATCAAGCCGCTTTGGAAAGGATGAACGGCGAAGCGGTGGAGTATGTGCGAGGTATGCAGGTTATAAAAATCTTTAAAAGCACGGTGGAATCCTTTAAAGCGTTTTACACGGCAATTACCGACTATTCCGATTTGGCATACAAGTACACGCTCAGCTGCCGGCGGCCATACGTTATGTTTCAAGTATTGTTCAACTTGTTTACAACCTTCACTGTTCCGGCCGCAATTTACTTTATGAATAGGGGGGCGGACGGAAATCTTATCATTGCAAAAATCGTGTTTTATGTGTGCTTTGCCGGTGTACTTTTCGGCGCCTTTATGCGCGTTATGTATGTCGGTATGTACAATTTTCAAGCCAAAAGCGTGGTCGACAAACTGGAAAATCTTTTTACCGAAATGGAAAAAGACAATATTACGCACGGCTCCGAAGAAAAATTCGATAACTTCGGCATCGAATTTAAAAACGTTTCATTCGGCTACAATGAAGAAAAGATTTTAAAAAACGTGAGCTTTAAACTTGCGCCGAATAAAACCTACGCCCTTGTCGGTTCCTCCGGCGGCGGAAAGTCTACAATCGCAAAACTTATTTCCGGCTTTTATAAAATCAACGAAGGAGAAATCTTAATCGGCGGAAAGAACATCGCTTCGTATTCAAAAAACGCCTTGATGAAAAATATAGCCTTTGTGTTCCAAGCGTCCAAGCTCTTTAAGATGAGCATTTTTGAAAACGTGAAAATGGGAAACAAAAACGCAAGCGATGAAGAAGTAATGAAGGCCTTGAGCCTTGCTCGCTGCGAGGATATTTTAGCGAAGTTTGAAAAACGCGAACATACCCTAATCGGCTCCAAAGGAGTGCATTTGTCGGGCGGAGAAATACAGAGGGTTGCAATTGCCCGCGCAATTTTGAAAAATGCCGACATCATTATCTTGGACGAAGCATCCGCCGCCGCCGATCCCGAAAACGAATACGAAATTCAGCAAGCTTTTTCCAATTTGATGAAAAACAAAACCGTCATTATGATAGCCCACCGTTTAAGTTCGATTAAAAACGTCGATGAGGTTTTGGTTGTCGAAGACGGCAGCATAATAGAGCGGGGCAGCGACAAAGAGCTTATGAAAACGGGCGGAAAATACAGTCAGTTGCAAAAGCTGTATTCCAAAGCGAACGAGTGGAGAGTGTAAAATGAAAAAGAAGTTACAAAAATTATTTGCGGTTACCGAGCAAGGCGCCCGGGATTTGGTTACCGCCTCGGTATGGTCGGTGTTTTCGAATATCGCCTATATTTTGCCGATGTTTTTAATTATGTTTTTTTTGCAGGGCTACTTTGAAAACTCACTCAAAACACCCCTTTTTTATATCGGTATTATGGCGGCTCTTGCCGTGCTTATGTACTTTTTGCTGCACGTAAATTACAACACTCTGTACACGGTAACATTTAAAGAATGTAAAGAGCTGCGGGTTGAAATTGCAAACCGCTTAAAGGCTTTGCCGCTTGCGTACTTTTCCAAGCACGATATTTCCGATTTATCGCAAACCGTTATGGCGGACGTTGCAGCTCTGGAGCACGCATTAAGCCACGCCATTCCGCAAACGATAGGACTTGTCGTTTATTTGGTAATAATCGGGATTATGATGATTGCCGCCCACCCGGCCTTAGGCCTTTGCGTCTTTGTTCCTATTATCATTAGTTTTATTTTACTGATTTTATCGAAAAAGATTCAAATACGCGAAACTACAAGAGACTTTCACAAGCAAAGACAGCGCTCGGAATTTTTTCAGGAAGCGATTGAGCTTCAGCAGGAAATTAAAAGCTACGGCCGCACGGATACGGTTGCGGAAAAATTAAACCGCAATGTCGATGAGGCGGAAAAACTGCATCTTTCCGTCGAAGCCCATCAAGCAATTCCGCTTAATATCGCAATGGCGGCATTAAAATTTTCCGTAGGTATAACGGTCTTTTTCGGTTTAAAAATGTACTTAGCCGGAAGCGCCCCGCTTCTTTACTTTATCGGCTATGTCATTGCCGCTTCACGCATAGTTGATGCGGTTGCCGCCGTTGAAGCAAACCTTGCGGAAATTATGTACATCGATTCGCGCGTTAAACGTATCAATGAGCTGCGTGAAACTGCCGTACAGGAAGGAAGCCCTGCGGACTTAAAACACTGCGGAATCGAATTTAAGGATGTGGAATTTTCATATAATGACGGACAAAAAATCATCGACGGCATTTCTTTTACAGCCGAGCAAAACAAGGTTACCGCTTTGGTCGGACCTTCGGGCTGCGGAAAAACCACGGTGCTTCGTTTGGCGTCGCGCCTTTACGATTATAACAAGGGGCAGATTCTTATTGACGGAAAAGATATTGCAAAAATCGACACCGACAGTCTTTTTGAAAAAATTTCGATAGTGTTTCAGGATGTCGGCTTGTTCAATACGTCGATTATGGAAAACATCCGCGTCGGAAATAAAAATGCAAGCGATGAGGAAGTAAAGGAAGCGGCCCGCCTTGCAAATTGCACAGAGTTTATCGAAGCCTTGCCGGAAAGCTGGAATACCTTTGTCGGCGAAAACGGCAGCCGTCTTTCGGGCGGAGAACGCCAGCGCCTTTCAATCGCCCGCGCTTTTTTGAAAAATGCCCCGATTATTATTTTGGATGAGATAAGCGCCTCGCTCGATGTTGAAAACGAAATGAAGATTCAGGAAAGCTTAAATACACTTATCAAGGATAAAACCGTTATCATCATTTCGCACCGCTTAAAGTCGGTTGAAAACGCCGACAAAATCATCGTGATGAACGAAGGTAAAATAGAAACGGAAGGCACACATTCGGAGCTTTTGAAAAAATCCGCCCTGTACCGCAGCATGATTGAAAAATCGGGCTTGACGGAAAAGTGGGTGTATTGACGGATAGAAGTAAACGAATTTAAAAACGGAGAAAGGGGGCTGCTGCACAACGATTTATATAATCTGCGGCCCCCAACCCCCTTAGCGGCAGGTAGAAAGATTCAGTTTTTTTTAGTATTTTTTAAACTCCGCAAATGAAGATAGACGGTGTTTTTTGAAATATTCATTTGTTTTGCTATAACCGTAACGGAATTTTTAATTTTGAATATTTCTTTTTCGTTTAAGATTTCTATAATACGCTTGTTTTTTAACGAGGGAAGAATGGAGTTGTCCGCCGTTATTTGCATTTGAGTTTCTTCAAACGATTTTAAAATCAATTCTTCCGTTGTTTTTGAAAAATTTTCTTTTATTGTTGCGTTGTCTGAGGCTTGCGCAGGAGGGGTATTGCTTCGAACCCACGACAGAATGGATGCGTTTAGGTAAAAGTTAATGCATAAAAGCCCGATGGGCTTACCGCTTGTTCCCCGAATAACAATTGTTGACGATTTCAGCGACTCCCCTTTTTTGTTTTTTGAAAAATAGCTTTCAAAATTTTTACCTTTTTCCGAAGAAATCTTCGAAAGCATGGACAAAGCAAGGTCCGTAATAGGGCCGCCTTCCGTTCTGCCCGTATGAAATCCGTTAACTATTTTGATAATGGATTTATCGATGTTTTCAAGACTGTGCAGAACGATTTCATAGTTTTCACCGAGGTATTCCGCCAGACCGTCTACCGTTGTTTTATATGACTCCAAAATTGCCTTGTCCGCTTCACTGAGTTTAATGCTTTCTTCGGGCATGTGCAAATCTCCTGAAATTTAAAATAGGGGCTGTAAAAGTGCCTGATTATGGAAACAACCCCTATTTTACAATATTTTCAGAACATAATTCTATAGCGCATAAAGATTATTATTTTTTAAATGCTTCACGCGCTATGTTAATTAAAAGAAAAAGTGCGATGCCGCATCCGACTGCAATAATAAAATAATCTATAAAACCCATCGTTAAACTCCTTTTTCGGCAGATTTCTTTTTAGCAATCGTATGACAAATACCGTTTGCAACAAACATAGTAATCGTTGCGCATATAATGCCGAATAAAAAATGACTGATACCCAGAGGGGCGCCGAGAGCAAGATATCCGAGCGTAGTGACGACGGCAACTATTATCGTAATCAGCGTTCCTTTTTCGTTCATCTTTTCCTGCCAAAAAAATATACCGCATAAAATAGGAACAAGGGCCGCCCCGCAGGGAGCACCGACATTTTCCATAATTGAAACGATTGACGAACCGAAGTATCCTACAATTATGCCGAGTACGGCAACCGCAACCGTTACTATACGCTGAATATTAAGCATGGTGCTTCCTTCAATCGGCTTTATACGCGCTATAACATCGCGGGTCACCGTAATGCTTGTGAGCATGGTAACGGAAGCCGCCGTTCCCATTACAGCTGCAAGAAGCGCTGCAAGTAAAAATGCTCCGAGGATGGGATTTGTCAGGGTGTTTACCATTGCGGGAAGAATGGAATCCGATGTTCCCAGCTGGGGAATAAGCACTAAACCGAGCAAACCTGCAAGACTTGCAAAAAGCAAATACGGAATGTAAATAAGCAGTGTTGCGGTAAGGGATGCGTTTCTTGCCTCCGCAGCGGTACGGGCCCCGCATACACGCAAAAAGTTTTCACTGTTAAGCATGTTTGACGTACAAAAATATAAACCGCTTGAAATCATAGCTCCGATGCTCATATGTTTTAAGGTTAAATACGAGGCGTCAACCTTTGACGCGAATCCTTCCAGTCCGCCCGATTTCGAAAGAGCTATAATCGGAATAATCACCATAACGGATAAAACCATAAGAGAAATATTCAGCTTGTCTGTTTTTGTTGCAGAAACGATTCCGCCGACAACGGTATACACAAGCATTACGCCGGTCATAATAACAATTGCGGCAAGGAGATCGAGCGAAGGTATAAACATTTGCAGGATTGTTCCCAGTGCACGAATTTGACTTGCGGCAATTCCGAAAATTTGAAAAATCGTTAATACGCTTATCCAATCGGCAACACGGGCTCCGAGATATTTTCTGATAAGTTCCGGTATTGTCGTAACATTTGCTTCCCGTATTCGTTTTGAAAATAATAATGAAGCCAGTATTGCGCCTATCCCTACGCTGATTGCAAGGTAAAAACCCTGTATTCCGAAGGCATAACACATACTTGCACATCCCAGCGTGGCTCCGGCACCGATCCATGCCGAAGACATGGAATACACATTTGTCCAAAACGGAATTTTTCTGTTTGCGGTTGCAAAATCGTCCGCCGTTTTTACCTTTCTCCCGCCGATAATTCCGATTATAAGAATTGCAAGAATGTACAACAATGCTACTATTATCTTTGCCATAAAAACCTCCTTTTTTATGCTGTTTTGAATTATTTTTTCCCCATAACGTCACAAAGGGTTTTTTCGAGGCGATTTAAACCTTCCTCCAGTATTTCACGGCTTGTCGCCATCGTAATTCGTATATGACCCGCCGAACCCGGACCGAAAAATCGTGCTCCGCCGGGAACGAGGGCCACCTTATATTTTTCCCGTGCCAAGTTTACAAATTCGAGCGCATCCATTTTTGTTTCGCTGATATCGGGGAATACGACAAAAGTTGCTTGCGGCTTGTGACACTTAATGCCGGGCATTTTTTCAAGTCTTGCGAGCGTATAATCCCTGTTTTGTGTTATGTGCTGTATAAATTCATCGACACGGTAAAAAGCTTTTTCACAGCAGGCAATTCCGGCAATTTGCGATAAACTGGAAATTCCGCCGATTGTAGTGTCAACCAATGACGCGGAAACGACTTTTTCATACGTTTTTTGATTCATACAATAAATACAACCGGTGCGAAGGCCTGCAATACCGAAGCTTTTTGAAAAACCGTATACGGAAAGTGTTCGTGCGTTGCGTTCGGGGCCGAATTCGATAAGGCTTTTGAATTTATATTCGGGATATATAATATCCGACCAAATCTCATCGTTCATAATGTAAAATCCGTATTTTTCGGAAAGGGTAAGAAGATAGTCCAAATCTTCTTTTGAATAAAGCATTCCCATCGGATTGTGCGGATTGCAAAAGCCGAGCATTTTCGTTTTCGGCGTAATGTAATCTTCAAGCCCTTCAAGCGAAATTCTGTCGTTTTTCAATTTGGTCGGAAATAAAATACTTTTTGCTCCTGCCGCCTCCATAGACGTTTTAAACAAAAAATCGACCGGATCAAAAACAATTACTTCATCTCCGGGCTTTAAAAAAGCTTTTGCAATAACCGCCATACCGCTGGCGGCGCTGTCGATCGGTAAAATCAAATCCGGATCCACTTGTTCGTTTTTCCGCTTCAAAAATGCCTTTGAAAGCGCTTCTCTGAATTCTTTGAGTCCGCGCGGCGGCGTATACGAAAAATATCCGGCCTGTGAATACGTAACAATGGCATCGATAATTTCAGGGGCTGCCGGAAAATCATGATCCGCCGCTGTAAACGGAAGAACATCGGCCTCTTGTTCCGCCCAGCGCATATTAAAAGCCCGTTGACGCAATATCTTCAAGTCGATATTGTCGTTTGTAAAATTGCTCACTATATCCTCCTTTTTTATACTTAAAACAGAGTTTTATTCCCCTGCTTTTGCAACAACTTCTACTTCCACAAGCACGTTTTTCGGAAGTTGTGCCGCCGCAATACATGAACGTGCCGGTTTACCGGTAAAATACTTTGCATATACTTCGTTGAATGCATTGAAATCATCCATTGTTTTAAGAAAACAAAGCGTTTTGACCGCTTTTGTAAAATCGCTTCCCGCAGCTTCCAAAACGGCTTTAAGATTTTTCATAACTTGTTCGGCTTGTTCCGTTATCGTCGTTCCTTTGATCGTTCCCGTTTGCGGATCGATAGGAATTTGTCCTGAAGTATAAACCATGCCGTTGATAACAACGGCTTGTGAATACGGACCTATTGCAGCCGGCGCTTCCTTTGTATCGATTTTTTTCATCTGTAAAACTCCTCTTGTTTAAAACAGTTTATTTATTCTAAATTATAGGGCTAAAATTTATTTCAGTCAACTTTATTTTTAATGAATTTTTGTTTATTGGCTGTGAGGCTTCGGGCAGGAGCGATGGCGTTGTTCGTGTGAATACAGGAGAATGCATAAAAAAAATGGGGTGTCCGAAAAACTGTGCTTTCGGACACCCCGTCTGTGTTAAGATTTTAAATACGTTTAGTCTTCGGCCGTTATGGTCGGAAGAACGTTTTCAACTCTGTCGATAATTTCAATTTCGGATTCAGGATTAATCTTATCAACATAGCAGGTATAAACAACAGGTTCGGATACGTTTCCTACATTATCTATTGCTTTAACTTCGATGGTATATACATCGTTTTGGTTAAAGCGAACCGGCTCTACATATTTGGTATATTCGCCGTCGTTGATTTTAATGTAAATCGCATCAAGACCCGAAAGTTCGTCGTCGGCGGCAAAAGCAACGCTTTCGTTTGCGGAAACGATAACACGTCCTTCCTGATCGACAAGGTCTTCATTCGGGAAAACCATATATTCGTCGTCTTTGTTGATAAGGCGGTTTGAATTTTCAAGGCGCACGACAGGGGGTTCCATATCGACGGTAACGGAAACAAGCTCAATAGGAGCAAGGTTTCCTACGTTGTCGATGGCTGTGTAATACAAATATGCAGGACCTTCTTGACCTAAAGAAAAATATGCTTCTTCGGCATCTTTTCCTTTGCCGTATTTATCGAGGGAATTTAAATCCGTGCCGACATATGCAGCGGCCACACCGGCTCCGCCTAAGGCGTCAGAAGCGGAAACAAACCATTTTGTGTTTGCCGAACAATATGTTTTCGACCCGTCGGTATAAAGCGGTTCCGTCGTTTCAACAGCCGTTTTAGGAGGCGTGTTATCGACAATTACGGAAAGGGTTTTAGGAACTTCCAAGTTGCCGCTGTTGTCGTAACCGCGGTATGAAATATCATAGTTTCCTTCTTCAAGAATTTGAAAGGGGCTTTTGTATTTCATAAAATTCGAACCGTTTAAAGCAAATTCGACAAAATTCAATCCCGTTTCCCGGTCTGCCGAAAGCAGTTTAAAAAACACGTCGCTGTTTACAAAACTTTTTTCTCCGTCCGAAAAATGGATGGGGGGTCTTGTATAATCCGTTCCGACCGTTGCGGGGGCCTGTGCCCAGGCTGCAAAACAAAACAGTGCACATGCAGCTGCTATAAGTCCTTTTTTCATCATTTGTTTCCTCCAAAATGAATTATAAATTCCACAGTGCTACTCGGCACTTTGAATTTCTACTCTGCGATTTTTGAAACGATCCGTAATTTCCGTATGAGGACCGGCCGGCTCGCGCGCGCCTTTTCCTATAACGGTTATACTTTCCGCATCAAAAAGTTTTGTTGCTTGAAAATGCTGTGCGACGGCTATAGCTCGCTGTAATGCGATTCGTTCTTCGTCTTTTTCCGAATTCAGCCTTGCACTGTGTCCCGAAATGATAATTCGTTTTACCTTTTGTTCGGCAAGAGCTTGTGCAATGGTGTCAAGCTTTTGAGCGGTAAAGCGATCAATTACATAAGACTGCGGGGCAAAATAAACGGTATAATCGACTTTTGCCGTAACCTCTACGGGCTTTGCCGGTGTTGCAGTCTGTGCCGGTTCCTCTTTTGCCGCTGTTTCGATTTTTTCTTCTGCCGCAGCCTGTTCCGGTTGTTTGGACTCTGCCGGGTTTTTCGGTGCGGATTTACATGCGAAAAACAGAGAAACAAAAAGCATAAGAAGCAGTACTTTTAATTTACTCAATGGAACCTCCTTAAAACCTAAATCTGATAATATACATAGCATTTTTGTTTAAAAAATACAAGGGGAACATCTAAAAACTTCGGTTTTTTAATATTTCCCCGGATTTAAAACAACGAAAAAAAAGACCGCGTTCGGCACCTTATTCACGGTTTTTCGGCCGGCCTTTCAAAGCAAAAATGATAATACTGATTGCGATGATAGAACCGCCGATTGCGGTTCCCGTATTTAAACGTTCATCTAAAATAAAATAACCCAAAATACTTGCAAACAAGGGAATTATAAACATATAATTCGTAACATCCGACGTTTTTTCTGCGATTTGAATACCCTTGCTGAATAAAAAATATCCCAAGGCGGTTGTAAAAATACTGAGAAACAAAAGAACGGCAATATGTGGAGTATCGGCCTGCCGCAGCTCCCGATACGACTGGGGCAAAAAAAACATAAGCATAAGGGAACCGCAAAAAATACTGTGTGTTACGATTTCCATAGATGAATATCCTTTTTGTGCAAGTCGTCTGTTCAGGATGTTATAACCGCAAAAAAGGACGGCGGCTGCCGCAACCCAAAAAATGCCCGCGTTAAACGAAAAAACACCCGTCCATAAAATGATAATCAACACGCCGACAAAGGCGCTTATTATTGACGCGACTCCTACGGCACTTATTTTTTCTTTATAAAAAAATGAGGCGGCAAAGGCCGTCATAATAGGAGTTGTGGAAATTATAATACTCGATGTAGCCGCCGAAACCGTTTTCAGTCCGATGTTCAATATTATAAGATACACGCCGAAGCCCATGGCTCCGGAGAAAAAAAACAACGACACATCAAAGGCTCTAAACGGCAGCCGTATGCGATTGTATTTTCCGATTGCTAAAAGAACAATACTTGCAAACAAACAGCGCAAAAAGCTGAATGAGTATGGGCTGAATTGTTCCAGCGCGATTCGAGAAAGCGGAAAGGACCACGCAAAAAAAAATGCGGCAAAAAAACCGAATAAGTGCGATTTTATCTTTTGTGACATAGTATTCCTTTTAAATTAAATCTATACGCTAGAACATAGCATAAATACAACAGTATTGCTATACGATTTGAATGCGAATCCGGGCTTCCCCTTTTTATATAAAGCGGATATACTTACGTTTATGAAACTTTTTATAACTCGACACGGCGAAACGGATTGGAACGTGCAAAAACGCACTTGCGGGTGGTCGGAATCGCAATTAACCGAACGCGGGCATGCGCAAGCGGAAGCTTTGGCGAAGCGGCTTGAACTTATGCAAAAACAAAACGATATACAAAAAATATACGTATCGCCGCTTAAACGGGCGCGGGATACGGCATCCTACATCGAACGGGCATTGTGCCTAAAAGCCGTTCCCGACGAACGTATAAAGGAAGTTCATTTCGGTAAGATGGAAAATGTTTTTTGGGAAAAGGCACCCGATTTTTGGCATATAAAAGACAATCCTTTTATGCGGTTTCCCGAAGGAGAATCTCTTGTACAAGCCGCTCATCGGGCATACAGTTTGATAGAAGAAGTGCGTGATTTGAATGCAGGCGGAAACGTTTTGTTTGTGTGCCATGGAATGATAACGATTTTAATGACGACCTATTTTAAAAGCGCTTCACAAGATGAGTTGTACGGTTTGCGCATCGATAATTGTCAACTCCTTGAATTTGAATTATAACGCAAAAATATTCGGATATGTTTCATATGCTGCATAAAATACTGCATAAAAATCGGCGTATATTTTTTATTGTGATTGGTTTTCTTTTTGCGGCGGCTTTTATATTGATTGTTTTGCGCGCTTTTTTTCGTCCGATACGCTATACGGTACGCGTTGACGATGTTCTTTTTGAGCAGTATATACAACCCTTAGGGCCGGAACCTTTTGTTTTTGACGGTACAGATTCGCAGCAGCGGCGCCTTCCGTTTACGTTTAAAAAACTGAGCGGCACTGCAAAAAAAATCCCTTTTTTAGGGAAAATCGAAGTATGCGCCGCAACCGTCACCCGTGAAGAAAGCCTTTTATTGCTTGAATCGCAGCAAGCTCCGGCAAACATAACAAAGTACCCCATACAAAAAACTGTGTTGGTGCCGTCCGTAGAAGCCGAGTTTGACAAGCGCTCGAATAAGTGGCCGGCACAACCTTCAATTTTCAGCCCCGGACTTTCCGTAAGTATTACAAAACCTGAAGATTTACCCGAAAAAAAGCGCGCACTTCCCGTTGACGGTTTATATGCGGGTGATGAAAAATATGCGCTGACGCTTACTTCTTATGCGGTTTGCACGGTTTATATTGAAAAATTTGCTCCGGTGATACGGGAATGGTGTGAACAAACATTCACTTGTGCGGAAAGCCCGAAAACCTCTTTTGCGGCAGCGGTCGGGGATATTATGGTTGCCCGCGGTATAGAAGATGTTTTGATTAAAAATCCGGACGGGCTTAAAAAAGTTTTTTCGACAACGCTTCCCGTTTTACAAAATAATGATATAACAATCGGCAATCTTGAGGGAGTGGTTACGGATTCTTCCCGTGCGGCGACTAAAACGTATACGTTTAAGTTTAAAAAAGCCGTTTTGCCGTTTTTGCAAAAAGCCGGTTTTACCTATCTTATGCAGGCGAATAATCACTGCTACGATTTCGGGGAAGCCGGTTTTAAAGATACTCTTTCCGCCCTTGCCGAGTGTAATATTCCTACTTCCGGCGCCGGTTTAAATGCAAAAGAGGCCGCACAATTTTATCATACTCAAGTAAAAGGACAAAATTTTGCAATAATTTCGTGCGGGGCTTTCCCCGTTGAACGGAGCGGCTTTAACGGAAAAACGACGGCAACCGCCACCGAAACGCGGGCGGGTATTTTGTGGGCGGGAGAAACGCTTTTAGAGGGTATTGCACGGCAAAAAGCTGACGGCAATTTTGTTATTGTCAATGTGCACGGCGGAGAAGAATACCGTTTTTTTCCCGCAAAAGAACAGCGCGCCTTATACGAATCGTTTTGCGATGCGGGAGCCGATGTCGTTTTCGGCAGCCACCCTCACGTTTTACAGCCGATTGAACGGTACAACGGCAGTTTGATTGTCTATTCTCTCGGGAATTTTTTGTTTAACGGAATGAATGAAATGCCCGGTGCAACCGACAGTGAAATTGTCCGGCTCGGTATTTACGGCGGAAAAATTCTCTACACCGAAATATATCCTGCAAAACTGGGCACAAACGGCGTCGCCCTAAAACCGTATTAGATTCGGCGGCATTCGGTTAGAAATTTTCATCCGGAAAAAAGCGAAACCGCGCTTGGTTGCACTTTGGCGTTTACAACACCCAGCGTTGATAATCCAAAACAAAAGAAACGGCAAGAACCGCCGCAAGAAATGCGTAACTGAACAGGTTGGCAATGAAAACGGCGCGGCTAAAGCGTTTTTTATCCGCAATCTCTTTTTTCAGCATAAGCCGCTCGACCCAAGTTTCCGTAAGCCATGAAACAAAGAAAAACGGTATAAGCAAAAACAGTGCGGCAACCGGAACCCGCCAATGCAAATCGTCATACGGCAAAAGCCACGGCGCCTGATAGGTAACCGATAAGATATTTTCCGTTAGCCTGCCAACGCCGCCTATAAATCCGTCTCCGCCGGTGGAAATTTGGAGAAGGGCGAGAATTCTCCATGTAGCGGGAATACCGAATAAAGTGGAACACAGGTTTCCCGCAACAACAGCCCAAGCCGTTTTCTTTTTATTCATTTTTAGAATCTTTATCAGCACGGCGGTTTCTATCAAAATTACGGGAATAAGAGACAGTACCGTTTTGGGAAAAATAACCGCTATCATCGGCACACCCGCATTTGCATATATGTTGAAGTATAGAAATAGAAGAAAAAATAATACAATCGGTTTTCTTTTATTCATATTAATTCTTCTCCTTTAATTGTCAAAGATTTATTATCGATGAGCAGCAAAGCGTTTGTAAGCCGTCGAAAAGCGGATGCTCTTCGGCAGCTTCATTTCCTGAAATATTTTTACGCGGATGTTTTCCGTGCTGTCCAAAAATTGAATTTTTTGAACAGCACCCTTAAGCCGGCATTTTACGCGCGGGTCAAAAGCCGGTTCAGCTTTTTAACGAAGTCGGCGGGGTCTTTTAATTCCGCACCGCTTACCAAAAGCGCTTGATCCAAAAGCACGGCCGATACGTCGCCGATGTGCTGTTCGTCCTCGCAGTCTTTTAAAGAAGCGACAAGGGGGTGTTCGCCGTTGATTTCCAAAATCGGCTTTACCTCTCCCATGCCGGATTGTCCCATCGCTTTCATCATGCGCTCAAGCTGAAGCGAAGGATCGTTTTCGTCTACAACGATACAGCTCGGAGAATCGGACAGGCGCTTTGAAAGGTGTACGTCTTTTACGCGCTCGCCGAGGGCTTTTTTGATTTTTTCGGTCAGCGGTTTAAATTCTTTTTCCTTTTTTTCCGCTTCTTTTTTATCCACGCCGAGCTCTTCATCGCTTCCGGCACGGTTGACCGCTTTTAAGTCAAAGTCCTTGTATTTTCCCAAGGCGGGGAATACGATATCGTCTATTTCGTCGGCCATAATGAGCACTTCAAAGCCCTTTGCCCGGTAGGCTTCCAAAAGCGGCGAATTGCGCAGGTTTTGCTCGTCGTTTCCGGTAATGTAATAGATTGCTTTTTGGCCTTCTTTCATGCGCTGCACATAATCGGCAAAGCTTGTCCACTTGTTTTCGCCCGTTCCTTCTTCGGCCGTACTTTTAAAACGGATAATTTCGCATAAATCGTCTTTGTTTGCAAAGTCGGAGTATAAACCTTCTTTAAGCGGGCGATTAAACTGCGACACAAAGGTGTTCCACTTTTTTGCTTCGTCGCTGTCCTCTTTTGCTTTTTTTGCCGCCTCCGCCGTTTTTTTGAATTCGCTTAAAAGCTTTTTAACCGAAGCGGTTTTTATCGACGTTAAAATGCGGTTTTGCTGTAAAATTTCGCGGCTTACGTTCAGCGGTAAATCTTCCGAATCGATAATACCGCGCACAAAACGCAGGTAGGGCGGAAGCAGTTCTTTTTCGTCGTCGGTGATAAAAACGCGCTTTACGTACAGCTTAACGCCGCTTTTATAATCCGCCTGATACATATCGAAGGGGGCGCGTTCGGGAACGTAAAAGAGGGTTGTGTATTCCTGCGTTCCTTCGGCATGGGTGTGAACACAAAGAAGCGGATCGGACGAATCGTGCGAAATGGTTTTGTAAAAATCGTCGTAATCGGCTTTTTTCAATTCGCTTTTCGGCCGCTTCCACAAAGCGCTCGCGCTGTTTATTTGCTCGGTTTTATTTTCGCTTCCGGTTTCTTTACCCTTATCGTCGTATTTTTTTTGCACATAATGAAGGTAAATGGGGAAGGCGATGTGATCCGAATAGCGTTTTACCAAATCTTCAACCTTCCAGCGGCTTGCGTACTCTCCGCTTTCATCGTTGAGCTTCATAATGACGACCGTACCGTGCGCTTCTTCTTTGTCGAAGCCGTAACGCTTTACTTCATCGTTTGAAGCATCCGGTGTTTCCAAGTCGTAGGATTCGGTGCCCGCACTCGACCAGCGGTACAGGGGGTTGACTTTTCCGTCGGCGGTTTTTCCCGCTTTGCGCGTAATGACATCGATGTGCGAAGATGCCATAAAGGCCGAATAAAAGCCCACGCCGAATTGTCCGATAAGGGCCGAGTCCTTTTGCGCATCTTTTTCAAGCTGCTCCAAAAAGGCTTTGGTGCCGGAGCGTGCAATCGTTCCCAAATTCGCATTTAAATCGGCTTCGTCCATACCGATTCCGCTGTCCTGAACGCTCAGCGTTTTTTTCTCTTCGTCAAAATATATGTCGATGCGCGGCTCAAACTGGACTTCCTTGTATTCATCTTTGGAAACCGTTAGATATTTGAGTTTATCCAAGGCATCCGAAGCGTTTGATACGATTTCGCGCAAAAAAATGTCTTTGTTCGAGTACAGCGAATGAATAATAAGTTTGAGAAGCTGATTTACTTCCGTTTGAAATTGATGGGTTGCCACAACAGCACTCCTTTTTAATTAAGATGAATGATTTAAGAACCCGCCGATTGTTTCGGATATGTTTTAATCGGCGTTTTCCTAAATATACTAAAAAGGAGGTGTTTTCGGCAAATTTCACACTGTTTTTTCCAAAATCGAACGGCCGATGGTACCGGCGAATTTATTTTTCACGAAACTGTGAGCGATATTCGGACGGCGTAAGATTGATAAAATCTTTAAATAAGCGGGAAAAATAATTACTGTCGTTATATCCAATGTCCAGGGCTATTTGTGTAATAGATTTATTACTTTGAACTAATTCGTTGATGGCCGAAAACATACGGAGTCGTTTTTGATATACGGAAGGACTATAGCCAGTGATTCTTTTGCATGTACGCAAAACACTGCTTGGCGACATACCGCTTATTTCAACCAAATTTGATGTTTCTATGTTTTTATGAAAATGTGTTTCTATATAATCAATTAATCTAACAGACGGATTGTCTGATAAACAGATGGAGTAATCTTTATTTTCATAAATTCTGACAAGTAAAACCACAAGCTGCAAAAAAAAAGTGATTGCCTGTGTTATATAACCGCTATATTGTCCTCGTATCTCCTGTTGCATAGATTCGATTAAAGCGCGGACCTCAAAGGATTGTGCATTGGAAAGGGTAAAATGAACGGGAGGGTTTTTTTCAGCTTTTTTTTTCATGCATTGCTCAAATAGAAGGTTATAAGCGGGAATAGAGTTTAAATGTAAGTTGTTTTGTGTTAAAAAGCTTGGCTGTATTAAAATATTCATTAAAACTAGATTATTTATTTTTTTAAAACCGTGACACTGTCCGGGTTTTATGCTTAAAATATCTCCGCCTTTTATTTCATAATTACCATAATTTGTTAAATGGATCGCCGTTCCGCTATAGATATACACCAGTTCATGAAAATCATGGCAGTGTATTGGAAAAGGGGCTTGATTGTTTCTGAATTCAAAATGGAAAGGGACGGCTCTTTCTTTCCAATATTTTTGTGCAAAGAGTTGGTACATGGCATACCCCTGGCGAAATTGTGCTGCTTTTTAGCCGTTATGTCAAGTTAAATAAAAACTAAAGACATTAAAAAAGCGAAAGCTTTTCAAATCTTTCGGCATGATCTGTTATGAGTATGAAGTATTAACAGATTTTTATACACTCAATTCCAAGTAAAAAGGCTATTTTTTCGATAATAGTATGTATATGGCCTATTCCAATAGCGCAATGATGTGAGGGGCCTTGCTTTGACCATTTGTCAACAAAGGCGCGAGCTGAAATAGGAAATTTATACCGACTATTAGTATTGCCTATTTGTAACACAGGACCCACAACCGATTCTCCTTCTGCGATTAATAACAGAGTTTTTCCACTTCTACCTTGCACAACTGCTAAAAAAGTTACAGGACCCTGTTTTACTGTCATTTGTATGGAAAGACCTTTGCCGGGTTTACCGTGATATACGGGGAGAGGAACAAGTGCAACCTGTCCATCGGCGATAGTAGGATGTGCAGGACCATCATGTCCCCAGAGGATAATATCATCATTGAAATCCATCGCATATAATTCAGCAAAAGAACCGCCGACTTTGAGAATATCCATAATTTTCATTGCTAGAACATTTTTTACCTCACACTCTCCAGCAACGGGAATATGATGTGCCGTCAACAATGTGTTTCCCGCAATAACAGAGGTAACAATGTTTTCATGAGTGCTTCCCGGAGTGCCTTCATAATAATATGCCATTGCATGTAAATTTCGTTTTTCAACGAGTGTGTCCAATGCACAGGATGTTTGAGCCGCTCTATCCAGTTCAAAGGCTTCACATTCTGAATCAATTTTAAATTCTGTTTCAAACTGTTGTCTTTTTATCATAATGTCTCTTTTAGAAACAGCTTTGTGATATTGTGCCAGCTCATCTATTTCAAGCAATTCAAAGTGACATCCGAAAACAGAGGCAAGTTCTGTAATATCGGTATATACATCCAACATTCCACAATAATAATGTCCGAGTATACCGATCCGGCTCTGCTGTAACTCTTTTACGGTACGGGATGCATGAATCCATTCTTTAATTTGTGTCCAAACATATTCTTCATTAAGATAGCCAGTAATAATATCATATGGGAGATTTGCTTTATTACAGATGTGAGCAATTTCGGGAACCGAACATGCGGAACAATGAGCAAGCCACTCTCCCGTCATAAGCCCCCTATCATTCAAATTGTTGAATGCCGTATAATCAATCGCTGCGGTCGGTTGAATATTTAAAATTATAGCAGGAACTTTTACTGTTTGTAAAACCGGTAAAACGGTATGAGAAAGGGCATAGGTTGAGATATATATGAAAATAAGATCTATACCTTCTTGCTGAAAAAAAGACCCAATTTTTTGTGCCGAAGCAGGATTATCAACTAGTCCCCCGTTTATTATTTCAACTTCATCAGTTTGCATTTGGGTAAAAATTTTATTCTGATATTCCGTTAGTCTTTCTTTTAGTCCATTAAATTGATTCCAATAAGTATCGAGTCCGATACCGAACAATCCTATCTTTGTCATTTTTTTATTCCATATAAAAAACATTTTTGAGTTCTGTACAAACCGGAGAATTATCAGAATTAACTTCCATAATATCCGCCATCATATTCCACCACTCTTTAACGATCGGTAAATCCTTTTGAGAAAAAGCTGTATTGTCAGGTTTTAATTTTTGGTAAGCAAAGAGGGTTAAAGTGTCTTCATCGAGAAAAATGGAATAATCATATACGCCGCTTTTGGTGATTGCATCTTTAAGTTCTGGCCATATTTTATCATGGCGTTTTTTATATTCGGCGGCAAACCCCGGTTTTAATTTCATTTTAAAGGCTGTGTGTAACATAAAACATTCTCCTGCGTGTTTTCTAAAAGAAACCGACTTGCAAAAATTATTTTTATATATGCAAGCCGGCTCCGTCTTTATGCATAGTTATATTTACGAAATGTTGCAAAGACATCTTTGAAAAAGAGTGTATCTCTTTGTAAAAACGTTAACCGCTAATAAACCGTTTTCCATTCATTGATATTTGCCTTATCAAATTTAAATGGTGAACCAAGCAACACTTCCGTACCCCCGTCTGAAGCCTTTGTTACACTGAAGTTTCCTAATTTTCCTGCGGAGAAATTTTCTCCTACTTTACCGGTTATTTTACCCGATGAAAGAACAATACTTATATAACCTGCAAGTTTGCCGACATCTATAGGATTCCATAAGTACATGTAAGGACAGGAACCGTTGTCTATATACTCCGCCATTTCCGAAGGTAAACCGAGTCCTGTGATTGCAACCCTTCCTGTAAGACCTTTGTCTGATATCACTTTTGCTGCAGCAGCAATTCCTACTGTTGTAGGAGCAACAATGCATTTCAGTTGGGGGAACGTTCTCAGCAATGCTTCCGTTTCTGAAACCGATTTGTCTCTTAGATCATCGCCGTAGGCGACCTTGACAAGTTTCAGATTTCTGTATTTTGCGCTGTTTTCTGTTAATTCTTTTTTCATCCATTCGATCCAGAGATTTTGATTCGAAGCTTGACTGGTCGCAGATAGAATTGCGAAATCACCGCTTCCACCGGATAGGTCATAAGCAGCACGAACGAGAGTTCGTCCTATTAATTCCGGGTCTGCTTGGTTGATAAATGTCATACGGCTTGCAGGATTTACATTGGAGTCGGCTGCTGTAACTTTTATACCCATATTCATAGCTTTGATTAAAACCGGTTGTAAAGCATCATAGTCATTTGCTGTGACACAAATTGACTTCACTTTTTGGGCTATCAGTTGTTCGATTATTTGAATTTGGGCTTCTGCCGTGGGTTGTTCCGGAGCTCGTAAAATAGCTTCAAAGCCGTGTTCTTCAATAATTTCTTTAAATCCCTCCATCTGTTTTTCCCCATAAGGGTTGCCTGTGTTCTTAAATACAAAGGCGTGTTTTTCTTTGCTACCCTCTTTTGTGCCTCCTGCAAAAATCGGGGATAGAACAACAGTCAGCATCAAAACGCATAATACTGAAACTACAATTTTTTTCATACTGCCTCCTTTTTACCGTTTAAATAATGCTTAAACGAGTATTCCTTTTATTTTTTAACGGATATAATCCGAGTTGCATCAAAGCGTATGTTTTGAATCATTACAGAAACGATAAGCAATAAGCCGGTTATAATCATAACTATTTGAGCAGAAATATTGATAAGACCTAATCCATATTGTAGATATCCAATGATGCCGATTGCCAAAAGGGGTCCTGCAATTCTTCCTTGTCCTCCTGCGGTACTTACTCCTCCTAAGACCGTCATTGCGATAATTTCTAATTCATATCCGATTGCGATATTCGGACGCGTACTTCCCATGCGGGATGTTAGAAACAGAGCCGTAATACCGGACATAAGGCCTGTCAGTATATAGACAATAAGCATGACGGTGTCTGTTTTTATCCCAGAATATTTACTTGCAATCATATTGTTTCCTATTCCGTAAACAGCTCTTCCGAATGTCGTTTTATGTATTAAAATACCGAAAAAAATGGCACAAATAGCAAAAATAAGCATAATAAAGGGAATGTGACCGACATATCCCCAGCCGAAAAATTTAAACCAAGTAGGAAATTTTCCTGCAGCTTGATCTTCCAATATGATATATGCTAAACCTCGATATATAGTCATTGTTGAAAGTGTGATAATCATTGCCGGTAATTCTTTAAATTTTATAAGTAAAAAACCGTTAATAAAGCCGCAAATTGTTCCAGTTATCAAACATAACACAATCGCTAAAATCATCGGAACACCTGCATTATATGTTACACCCATCATAACAGAGGAGAGAGCAACAATAGACGATACGGAAATATCGATATTTCCTGTCAATAGAATAAGCATCATCGGAAAAACGATGAACGCTTTATCTAAAAACATCATAGGAGTGCTGATAAATGTATCTAAAGATAAATACCACGGAGAAATAATGCTATTGATTATATGAATAAGAATGAAAACTAAAACCAGAAGCCATTCCCACTGGAAAAAACATGCTTTTGTATTGTGCGTTCTTGTAAAAGAATGTTTCATTTTTTCTCCTAATTCTAATAATATATCACGACAAGGAAAATTGCGGCAAAAAAAACACCCAATATTGAGCGTAATTATATAATACGTCGTTTAAGCACATTTTTATCTGTTTCGCGCTTCACATACACATTGGTTATTATTGCTGTTAAAATAACCAGCCCTTGAATCCCTGTTTGCCAAAAAGGTGAAACATTGATAAGAGGAAGTGCATTGTTAAGAATGCCGAAAAGAATTGTTCCTAAGATTAACCCGCTTATCTTTCCGCTCCCTCCAGAAACGCTGATACCTCCTAAAACGCAGGCGGCAATTACATTCATTTCATAGCCTGTTGCAGTATCTCCCTGTGCAGAAGCAAATTTTGCAACCCATAAAACACCTCCTAAACCGGCAAGAATACCCATAAGGACATATGCCAAAGCAGTTGTTTTTTTTGCAGGAATACCGGAAATTTCCGCCGCTTCTCTATTTGAACCAA
Source organism: Treponema sp. OMZ 840 (assembly GCF_050937815.1). Lineage (NCBI taxonomy): Bacteria > Pseudomonadati > Spirochaetota > Spirochaetia > Treponematales > Treponemataceae > Treponema > Treponema sp. OMZ 840. The sequence goes on along the minus strand of NZ_JACDIJ010000003.1, from coordinate 269,359 downwards.
CAGCGTAAAGCCAGCGACCGTTTCTTGTATGGTTTATAAAAAACCAAAAAATGATATAAATACCTACGGCGATTAAAAGCATATTGTTTATGCCACAGGTGTTTCCGACAGCTATATTTTTAAATGATTGAGGCATTTGATATGCACTAACCCATTTTCCTCTCGAAATTAAAAAAGTCAGTCCGCGTAAAATATTCATCATTCCCAAAGATGCGATAATCGGGAGAATTTTGAATTGTGCAATAAGAATCCCTATAATCAAACCGGAAAAAGCTCCGACAGACATTCCTTCCAGAACAGCTAGAACAACTGGGAGGGTTGGATTATGTTGAAGCGTCAAAGCCGCCAACATACCTGAAAAGGCAATATTTGCTCCTATAGAAAGGTCTATGCCGCCAGTCAGTAAAACAAGCATCATGCCCATTGCTAAAATACTTAAGATTGCAGTATTGACCAACAAATCTTTAATATTGCTTATCGTTAAAAATTCAGGATTGCGTAATTGTACAAAAATACAAATAAATACAATGAATATAAATAAACCTAACTCGCGATACTGGATGTTTTTTGTTTTCATGGACAGATAATTATTCATTGTCAAAAGGCTCCTTCACCATTGCTGCATGTAAAATTTTATTTTGATCTGCTTGGCCTGTTTCAAATTCCGCGGCGATCCGACCTTCTCTCATAACCATGATACGATCGCTTAGACCAAGAACTTCCGGCATTTCCGAGGAAATTAAAATAATAGCATATCCGGCTTCAACTAAATCTCCCATTATATTATAAATAGCGGTTTTTGCAGCGACATCTACTCCTTTTGTTGGTTCATCCATAATAATAACTTTGAGGTCGTTCGTTAAAAGTTTTGCAACTACAACTTTTTGTTGGTTACCGCCCGACAAATTCGAAACCTTGTTAAAAATGCTTGTGGCCTTTATTGAAAGGGTTCTTAAAACATTTCTAGCTGTTTTTTGCTCTTTTTTTTCATTTATCCAACCCAATTTGCTGAAAGCCTTTAAAGAGGAAAAAGAAATATTTTTAGTAATATCCCAGTTTAAAACAAGCCCTTGTCTTTGTCTGTCTTCGGGTAAATAGCCCAATCCTGCCGACATTGCTTCGCACGGATGTAAAAACAGTACTTCTTTACCTGACAGCAATACAGATCCTTCATTAAAAGGATATATCCCAAAAATACTTTCACAAACTTCTGTTCGTCCGGAGCCAACTAGGCCGGTCAAAGCAAGGATCTCTCCTTTTTTAACAGAAAAGGAAATATCCTTAAAAAACCCCTGTCGTCCCAACCCTTTTACTTCAAGAATCGTTTCGCCGATTTGTATTTGTCGTTTGGGGAATATTTGTGTTATTTCTCTTCCTACCATAGCCTGTATTAAAGTTTCGTGAGAGATTTCATTTGCGTGCCATGTTCCGATATATTTGGCATCACGAAAAACTGTTATGCGATCGGCAAGATGGTCTATATCTTGTATACGGTGTGATATAAAAATAACAGATACACCCTTTTCACGTAATGATTTTGTTATTTTGTATAAATCTTCACTCTCCCGTTGAGTTAGGGATGCTGTTGGTTCATCCATGATGATAATTTTTGCATTCATAGAAAGAGCTTTAGCAATTTCAACGATTTGTTGGGCAGCGACAGATAGAGAACCCATTCGTATCCTTGAATTAAAAGGTGCGTTAAGGCGTGCAAGCCAGCTATCTGCTTCTGCATACATTTTTTTCCAATCAAGGCGCTTAAAATATCCTGTTACAGATTCATGACCGATAAACATGTTTTCGGCAACGGAAAGATGTGGATAACATGTTACATGTTGATATATTGCTGCAATACCTAAATTTTGTGCATCGGCAGGGGTACGCATTTGAACAGAAATTCCGTTAAAAAGGATTTCGCCTGCATCTGGGCGGTGAACACCTGTAATAATCTTTATAAAAGTTGATTTGCCAGCTCCGTTTTCACCCATAAGTGCATGAATTTCACCTTTTTTTAGATCAAAATGAACATTTTCCAGGGCTTTAACGCCGGGGAAGAACTTTGTTATATTTTTTAATTCAAGAATAAAATCAGTCATTATTTTCCTCGCTAGCTACTTGAGTAAAAATTTGTTGACGATATTTTTCATCAGGGCGGCCCCATATATGTGTTACGGTTTTCCTATCCAAGGCGTGAATACCACCTGCTAAGCAGGCCCCTAATCTTACTCGAGCTGCTTTTTCTGCTGTTAAGGTAATATGTTCAACTTCTTTTGCAGAACCGCCGATTGCAACGAAACCATGATTTTGAAGATATATACTTTTAGGAATCGATTTGTGCTCTATAATAAAAGTATCTATTTTTTGTTTTAGTTCTTTTGCCAGAGGAATCCCCGGATCGGTATAAGGAACATAGACAGAGTCGATTCCCAACAAAACAATTTCATCAGGATACATTCTTCCCTGTAAATTCTCGGGAAATGAGGTTGCACAAGTTAAGGAATTAATATAAACAGGATGTGTATGTCCAACAAAAGTAATTCCTTCATAACTTAAACAAACTGCATGTAGTAATGCTTCTACGGAAGGACGTCTTTTATCCGAAGGGACTACTTTTGCTTCTTGAAAATATAATTTTAACTCATTTTCAGAGATACTTTCTTTTTCAAGTAATTTCAAAATCTTATCGAGATACATCAGGACAAAACCCCTTTCATCAATAGAAGACAATTCAAAACCGCTTGCTTTTAAAAGGTACGTTCCGTCCCCTAACAAGGCCGATGTGTTTCCTTCTCCGATAATTGCCATTTCTTTTTCTGGGCATCCTAACCTTTGCGATAAGGAAATAAGTTCTTTTTCTATGCTGCATCGGTTCATTCCCTGTATCCTTTTTAACCGCGTTTATTTGTAACGAGTTTTTCATACTCTTTTACATATTTTATTATTTCATAGTCTTGAGGGACACCTGCTTCTTCGCAATATTTTTGCCAAACAAACCCAAAAAATGGGAACGTTTTCATTTGCTCAAATAAAAATAAGCGGCCGAAAAAGTTTTTTTCGTCCTCATATATTGTAAGAGTATGCTGCGGTTGCAAGAGTGCTGCCAATAATGCTTTTTGTGTAGAACGGCAACCGAGCGTCCATGCACCGATTCTGTTGATAGACCCGTCAAAAAAGTCAAGACCGATATGAATTTTTTCTGTTTTTTTGCTTTTAATAATTTCTTCTCCCGTTACTCTAAGATCGTCGTTAAAAATAACGACATGGTCAGAATCCCATCGAACAGGACGTGAAATATGTAATAAAATTTCATCTATTGTTAGCATTATTGCAGAAAGTTTATCCGCTACATTTTCTGTCGGATGATAATGCCCTAAATCAAGTGTTAATAAAATATTGCGAGAGATGGCATATCCCAGATAGAATTCATGGGATCCGGCAACATAGGATTCTGTTCCTATTCCGAAAACTTTAGATTCAACGGAATCTTTTAAATATAGGGAAGAAATCTTTTTTTTTAGAATTTCATCCAACGAATCTGATAGAATTGAACGGTAAATCAATCTATCTGCGGGGATATCCTTCATTCCGTCTGCTATCCAAATATTATGAATACAAGGGTTTTTTTGCTTTTCGCCAAAATACGCACCGATTTCCCGACACCGTTTTGCATGTTCGATCCAAAAATCACGGATACCTTTATCTTTTGAACATAATGTCAAATCATTGGCTTTAGGATGGGAAAAAAAAGTTGAATTAAAATCAAGATTTATATTTTTAGACTGTGCCCAGTCTAACCATGTTTTAAAATGTTCTGGCAACAATGCATCTCGGTCGATTTTTTTGCCCTTAAGATCAGCATAATTTGCATGAAGGTTTAGTCTATATGTTCCCGGGATAAGTGAAAGGGTTTTTTCAATGTCTTGTTGTAATTCAAGAATGTTACGTGCTTTCCCAGGGTAACTACCGGTTACTTGAATTCCACCGCCTTCGAGTTTTGAATTAGGATGTTCAAAACCTCCGACATCATCACCCTGCCAACAATTCAATGAAATAGGAATTTTTACTAATTGAAAAAGGGCTTTGTCTGTATCGACTCCCAAAGCGGCATATTCTTCTTTTGCCCATTGATAAGCTGTATTTATATTCATTCTTTTTCCTTCACAATTGTATTGTTTTTTGTAGGATATAGACAGCTAAGGAAATACGCCTTGACAAAAAAAGCAAACAATAGCATAAAATCGTCAGAGGGTTATGGGTTGATGCCTAGAAAAGACTTGATATGAAGTTGTTTTTTATATTACTTTCACACTGTTTTTTCCAAAATCGAACGGCCGATGGTACCGGCGGGCATGGGAACGCCGAAATTGTCGGCAACCGTTGCCCCGATAAGGGCAAAGGTTTCGCCTTCGGGCAAAAGACCGTTTTCCGGCAAACCGTTTTTGTAACGCAGGGCAAAACGGGGAGACCACGCCAAAAACGGTACTTTTTCGCGCGTGTGGTCGCTGCCCTTATATGTCGGATCGTTTCCGTGGTCGGCGCTTAAAATCAATAAATCGTCTTCGTTTAACACTTCCATAAGAGCGCCCAGTTTTAAATCGAATTTTTCAAGTTCTTCGGCATAGCCTACGGGATTGCGCCTGTGTCCCCACAGCGCGTCAAAATCCACCAAATTCGTAAAGCACAAACCCGTAAAATCCTTTTGTGTAAGGCCGATTGTCTGTTCCATACCGTGAACCGAGCTTTGCGATTTGTGCGTTTCCGTTATTCCTTCGCCGGCGAAAATATCTTTGATTTTACCGACCGAAATAACGCTGAAGCCCGCTTCCTGCAAAGCGTTTAATACCGTTTTTGTCGGCGGCTTAAGCGCATAGTCGTGGCGGTTTGCGGTACGCTTAAACTCGCCCCGTTTTTTTCCTACATAGGGGCGGGCAATAACGCGGCCGACCTTCCATTCGTCTTTTAAAGTCAATTCGCGGGCGATTTCGCAGTACTTATAGAGATTGTCCAAGCCCATCGTTTCTTCATTGCCGCAAATTTGCAAAACCGAATCCGCCGATGTATATACAATCAAATGACCCTTTGAAATTTCTTCTTCGGCAAGTTCGTCAAGAATTTCGGTTCCGCTTGCGCTTTTGTTGCCGATAATTTTCCGCCCGGTTCTTTGAGAAAGCTCGTCCAAAAGGGCTTGGGGAAAACCCGTGTCCGTAAAGGTTTTAAAGGGCTTTGTCGTATGAATGCCCATCATTTCCCAGTGGCCGGTCATCGTATCCTTGCCGTTGCTCGCTTCGTTTATTTTCATATGGAAGGCCGCAGGCTGTGTGACGGGAGCGACTTGTTTAAGCGGATGAAGATTCGCCAAACCGAGTTTTTGAAGGTTCGGAATGTGCAGTTTTTCAACGCTTTGTGAAATATGACCGAGCGTGTCCGCCCCCGTATCGCCGAAATCGGCCGCATCGTTCATAGCGCCGACGCCTAAAGAATCCAGTACAACTATAAAAATCCGTTTGTATTCCATATTCGATTAACCTCATTATCGTATTATGCTTATCCTGATTGCGACTTTGTTCGAAAAGCTGCCGGCTTTTTAACAAGCCCGTTTTATGTGCCGCTTTTTTACCGTTCCGCCTTATCTTCGGCGATTAAAAAACGTAAAGCTTGAACGGCAACGCGGATTGCCGAATCCGTGTCGTGGACGATGGGATTATCCATGCCCGCCTTATTGCGTTCCTGATTGCCCACAACCGAAAAGGTTGAACCGCAGCGCACTTTAAGGTAATCGGCTACGATAAACAGGGCGGCCGACTCCATTTCCGAAGCTTTGCAGCCCATACGCAGCCATGCTTCCCACTTGCTTTCCAGTTCGTAGCTTACCGGCTTTGTTTCAGGCTCGTGCTGACCGTAAAAGGCGTCTTTGCACTGAACGATTCCCGCGTGATAGGTAAACTGCAGGGTTTTGGCGGCCTTTACCAAGGCGTTTGTAACGTCCAAGTGGGCGACGGCCGGAAATTCAATCGGCGCGTATTCTTTACTCGTACCTTCGGCACGGATTGCCCCCGTTGCAATGACAATATCGCCGCCCTTTACGTTCAAATCCATGCCGCCGCACGTTCCGATACGCACAAAGGTGTCCGCTCCGCAGCGGACCAGCTCTTCCATCGCGATGGATGCCGAAGGTCCGCCGATACCGGTTGAAGTAACGCTCACTTTTTCGCCGTCCAAAGTGCCGGTATAAGTGATGTATTCGCGGTTGTCGGCGATTAAACGCGCATTGTCAAAATACGCGGCTATTTTTTCGCAGCGCTTGGGATCTCCGGGCATAATAACATAGCGTCCCACATCGCCCGGTCTTGTGTGTATGTGATATTGCAGGTCGGCTTCTCCCGAATAATTTTGCATAGTGCCCTCCTTTTTTCTATAATCATATTTACATTTGTATAAATCACATTTTCTTGAGCCGACATAACATCCGTTAAGTCTCTAAAATAAATGCTTATTTTTATTTCACCTCCGCAGCTTATAAAGAAAAAGCTGAGAAATACTAAAAAAAAGATTTTTTTCATTTTTTCGCCCTTTCCCGAACGGAATTTCTGCATGTATTTATTGTCTTTATTATTATACTCCAAAATCGTTTTGGCTGCAATCTGAAATTTTTCTCCCGTGATTGAAAAAAAGAAAAGAAAACCTCTTGCCAAAGCTTGTCTTTATGTCGGAACAACCCCTGTAGAAGACCGTTTCATTAAAGTACATTTATATTGCACGCGGGTAAGATTTGAAGACTGATCGCTTTCGCAGAATTTTTGGTGTATTAAATTGACGGCATGTTTGCCTTGCTGAACGATATTATGATCCGTTGTCGTTAAGCCGATTGCCCTTGTTTTTGACGGGAATATGTTGTCAAAGGCGCAGATACTGCAATTTTTGGGAATAACAAGGTGCGAATCGTTTAGTGCGTCCATTACGCCGTATGCTACCATATCGTTAATGGCGACAATTGCCGTAACTTCTTTAAAATCCTGTAAACACCTTTTTGCAAGCATATATCCGGTGTCGTATTCTATATCCATATTTTCCAATTCTTCGGCAGGTAAAATATCTTTACTGAATACTTTAATCGTAAAATGTGCATGATGATGCATAAAATAATTTTTTATACCTTCAATTCTTTTGGTTCTTGCGCTGTGATTGGAGTTAAGACTTGTAGAAAGATAGGCAAGCTTTCTGTGCCCCAGCTTTGCAAGATAAGCGGCAACGATTTGGCCTGCATTAAAGTTGTCTATTTCAACCGTATCCATTTGAAGAGAACTGTGGTGATCGCCTACTACAACAATCGGAAGAAGGCCGTTTAGCATATTGGCGATTTCATGATTTTGCGGAATCATGGAAAAAATTACCGCATCTATGTTACTTCCTTTTACAAGGTTTATAACTTCTTTTTCCCGTTCTTTATCCCAGTATGTGTTGTATAACAGCGTATTATAATTAAGTTCTATCGCTTTTTGATCCATACCGTGACGAAGACCGGCATAATAGGGGTTTACGCCGGTCGGCTGTACAATGAGGATGTTTTTTTTGAATTTTGCTTTAAAATATCCCAACTTAAACGCTGCCGCTTGAACGGCTTCAATCGTTGCCGAAGAAAAGCGGTTTATTTGCTTTTTTGAAAGAATCATTGAAACGGCCGACTTCGACGTTCCCGTTGCGTTCGCTATGTCTTGTAAGGTTATTTTTTTTGCCATAGTAAAATCCTTTTTATAAAGTTTAGCAAAAGTTTAGCAAAAAAGCAATCGATTTTTTGCGTGTAATGTGCAAAAACCGCGTAATAAATCATGATTAAAAGAATTTGACAAATTAAAAATGTTGTCTTATTATAAATTCAATTACACAAGTGTTGAAGTTTTGTGTTGAACTTTATACTTATTGTTTACTAAAAGGAGGCCGGAATGAGAAAAAATCTTAAAACAATTATGCTGATAATGACAGCATGTTTACCTGTTTTGTTGTTTTCGGGCGGAAAAAAAGATACCGAAGAAAAAGGAATGGTTATATCTTATAATTCTCCCGCACAATGGGCAAACTGGGGGGCGGTGTTGGAAGCTTTTACCGCGAAAACAGGGATTGCCGCCCCGTCGGATCCTAAAAATTCGGGACAATCAATGGCCGCTTTGGAAGCGGAAAGAAAAGCTCCGCAAGCGGATACGGCCTATTTCGGAATTGTATTCGGATTGGAAGCTGCAAAAAAAGACTTGTTGGAGCCTTGGAAACCCGAATACTTCGATGAAATTCCGGATAATTTAAAAGCCGCAGACGGATCCTGGTATACCCTCCATCAAGGGGCTATTGCCTTTATTGTCAACACGGCGGAATTAAAAGGTTTGCCGATTCCTAAATCATGGAAGGATCTTTTAAAACCCATATATAAGGGTAAGGTAGGATTTTTAGACCCGACACAGGCTGCCGTCGGTTTTTCGGTTTATACCGCAGGAAATTTGGCAATGGGCGGAACTTTGACAAATTGGACTCCCGGTGTTGAATACTTTAAACAACTGTACAAAAACGGGTTGAACCTTCCCGCACAAACGGCAACGGCTATGGTGCAGCAGGGCGAAGTTCCCATCCTGATAGACGCCGATTTTAACGGATACAAGCTTAAATATATCGACAATGCGCCGGTAGACGTTGTTATTCCCGAAGAAGGATCGATTTCCATTCCGTATGTGATTTCGTTGGTAAAAGGTGCTCCCAATCGTGAAAACGGCCAAGCTTTGATTAATTTCAGTCTTTCCGATGAGGGCCAGCGGCTTTTTACCGAAAGTTATCTTCGCCCGGTGCGCAATATTAAAATTGCACCCGAAATCGCTTCCAAGATACTGCCCGCTTCCGATTATAAACGTGTTTCGGATCCCGATTTTGCAAAAATGCGGGCGGCACAAGACGAAGCGACAAAGCGCTGGAGAGCCGAGGTCATAAGATAATACGGGTATTACCGATATAAGAGGGGGCTGTGATGTTAAACAAAAAGACAGGGAAAAACCTTTTAACAGTTTTGCCTGCCGCTTTTTTCCCGATAATACTCTTTGTGTTTGTATTATGGCCCTTTATTACATTGGGAGTAGAGAGTTTTAAGGGAGAAAGCGGCGCCTTTACGCTCGAAAGGTATGTAGAAGTTTTTACGACACGTCAATATCTTGAATCTTTTTTAAATACCTTTTTGCTTTCTTTATTGTCTACTCTGTTAGCTTTATTTATATGTATTCCGGCAGGGATATACATAGAAAGCAAGGGCGGAAAAGACAGAAAGTTTTTAGCGGTAGTGCTTTCAATTCCTCTTAGCTTACCCGGTATTGTTATCGGTTTTTTTGTAATCATTACCGTCGGGTTTACCGGTGTAATTCCTAAACTTATAGAGTTGATATGGGGAGAGCGCCGGCTAAGCTTTGCCTATACGTTTTGGGGAATGCTGCTCGGATACGTTTATTTTCAAATCCCGCGTATTGTATTGTCAATAAGAGGGGCGGTTGTAAACATATCCGAAGATGTATTGGCTGCGGCAAAAATATTGGGCGCATCCACTTTTCAGATTTATATCCATATTATTCTTCCGACTTTGCGGCCGGCGATTGTAATGGCGGCAAGTTTGAGCATGGCAACGGGTTTCGGTGCGTTCGGAACTGCGGCAACTTTAAGCCGGGGCTATAGGGTTATTCCGCTGGAAATTGCAACATCGTTTACGGAAAATTTCCAACCGAAACTTGCCGGCGCTTTAAGTATTATTTTGGTTCTTATAACAACCTTATTGCTTATGTTTATAAACAGTTTTTCCAATCTCGGCGGAAAACAGTTCAAAGAGGTAAAAAAATGAAAAACGGTCAAACACGAGACGGAATCAGAGTCACCGGAAGAATATTTGCGTGGTTTTCCGCTTTAACGTGTCTTTTGCCTGTGTTAATAGTGTTTTCCGTTGCGACGACAAAGGTATGGCAGCAAGGCCCCTGGTCGGGCGGTTTTACACTAAAATGGCTGATTGACGGATGGAAAACGATAAGTCCGTATGCATTTTACAGTATACGGTTGGCTTTTTTGATTTTACTGCTGAATTATATAATCGGGCTGCCGACATCTTGGGTTATTGCCCGTCACAGATTTCCCGGCCGTACTTTTTTGTATTCAATGACTAATGTTCCTATCGCTATTCCCGGAATTGCTATGGGGTTGGCTCTTATTATTACCTATCCCATGCTGCGGAAAAACGGAACGCTGCTTGTTGTCGGACATCTTTTATACACATTGCCGTATTTTATCAGCAATATAACCCCGCAGCTTGCCGACGCAAGTCTTAGGGATATTGAAACCGTTGCTCAAACACTCGGTGCAAATTTTATAAAAAGATTTGTTTTTATCATTATTCCCAAAATAAAAACATCAATTCTTGCCGCTACGATATTGGTTGTTACGCTTTCTCTGGGTGAATTTAACGTTGCTTTTTTTCTTTTTAACCCGAAAACAAAACCCTTGCCGGTTGAACTGTATTCTTCCTATATCACGGGTAGAATTGAATTTGCCGCTGCAATAACGCTTTGTTTTTTATGCTTTGTAATACCTGCGGGAATCTTATTGGAACGTCTCGGCGGGATAAAGGTAGGTAATAAAAATGTCGGATAAAATTATGGAACAAGCCGCGTCGATTAATTTTCAAAACATCGTGTTTTCCTATCCCGGAGCCGGATCCCGAGCAATAGACGATGTGTCGATCGACGTTAATCCGGGCGAACTCGTTGTTTTTGTCGGTCCTTCCGGCTGCGGAAAATCGACCTTGCTTAAAACGGTTGCGGGGCTGATTATTCCGAACAGCGGACACCTTTTAATCGACGGCATGGACAGTATTAATCTTGCCCCCGAAAAACGGCAAATCGGTTGGGTGCCGCAAAGTTATGCTTTGTTTGAACATTACAGCATAGAGGATAATGTCGGGTTCGGCTTAAAAATGCGAAAAATCCCGCGCGCAAAAAGAATGGAAACGGTTTATGAGCTTTTGGAATTGTGCAGAATTAAAGAAATGGCTAAAAGACCCGTAGGAGCTCTTTCCGGCGGTCAGCGGCAAAGGGTTGCGATTGCGCGGGCGCTTGCCGTGAAGCCGCGGGTCATGCTTCTTGACGAACCTCTGGCAGCATTGGATCCCCAATTAAGAATCGCTCTTCGAGCGGATCTTGAAGAATTATTACGGAAAACCGGAATAACCACGCTTTTCGTTACACATGATCAAAGCGAAGCTTTGGCGATTGCCGATAAGGTGGTGATTTTACGCAGCGGCAAGGTGGAGCAAATAGGAAGTCCGGATGATTTATGGAACTATCCGGCCAATCCCTTTGTCGCCGAATTCCTCAGCAATGCCCTCTTTGCACGAGGGCAAGTAATCGCTCTGGATTCGGTAAAGCTTCCCTGCGGTATTCGATGTAAAACAAAAAAACCCGTTTCCGAAGGGGTAAAGGAAGTAACAGTCGTTTTACGGAAAAACCGCTTTGAAATCAGTCCGAACGGTGTCAAAGCGCAGGTTGTATTCAGCGAATACAGCGGCGGAACCGTTTTTATAAAGGCAAAAACGGTTACCGGAGAAATTATTCCCGCCACTTCGGTTATGGACATTGCGGTCGGTCAAAATGTTCTTATAAATATTAAAACGGACGGGGTTGTTTCGATAATCGAGGATTAGTATGAAAACCTGTTTAAAAATTATCGGTTCGAGGGCGGGCTCTCCTATTAAAGGAAATCCGGCATCCGGTTATTTATTAAAAACGGAAGACGGAAATATATTAATCGATTGCGGATCGGGGGTTGTAGCGCAGTTGGAAGATTGTGAATGTGCCAATTTGATAGCTGTTATTATAACCCATAGACATGCAGATCACTGCCTTGATGTTATGGCTTTGGCTTATAAGCTGACGTTCCCGCATTTAAAGAAAAAAATACCGCTTTATTGCAATCAAGAAACAAAAAAAACGCTGCTGCAGTATGATAAGGTTTTTGGAATTCCTACCTTAAAAACAATGCGTACTCCTATTGCAACAAGCTTTGATTTTCATGTAGTGGTAACGGGAGAAGATTTTTCCGTTTCGGACAAATATACATTTCAAACGATTAAAACGGTTCATCCTGTCGATACTATGGCGCTCAAGGCGGTCGATTTCGGCTTTGTGTTTTCGGCCGACGGCGCCGCTACGGATGAATTTGAAGCGTTTTGTAAGGGGGCAAGGGTTCTTTTATCGGAGGCAACGTATGTAACGGAAGCCGGGCACAATCTTTTTGAACACGGACACATGACCGCTTCTCTTGTCGGCCGCCTTGCCGCACGCACGGGGGTAAAAAAGCTTATTATAACGCATCTTGCCGATCAAAATGATGCCGAAATAACATTGGATTTGGTAAAAAAAGAATTTAAAGGCGATGTTAAACTTGCCCTTCCTAATTTGGAAATAAGTTTTGATTGACACTTTGCATACAACAAAATTTTTCCTAAAATGAATGTACAATATGCGTAAACCGCAGTGCATCCGCGATATCGTAGCCGCTTTTTTTACCGCTCCGCTTAGCGCTCTTCAACACTGCCGTCTGAATGTGCAATAAAAACAAGGGGGCGGTTTTTGGTAAAAAAACCGTTTTCCACAACGCCGGTAATTTTATTTACCCTGTCTTCCATCTTTGCCGGATTGACGGGAGAAGAACCGTCAGCAAGGGCGGGCCATGTGCAGTCAAGAATTTGATTGCCGTTATCGGTAATAACCGGGCCGTCTTTTCCCGCACAGGTGCGCAACACACAGGATGCTCCCAGCTTTTCCATTTCGCGGATAACCGGACCGCGGGCGGCGGGAATAATTTCAACGGGAAGCGGGAATTTTGTTCCCAAATGCGCAACAAGTTTACTTTCGTCGGCGATAATAACCAATCGTTTTGTATTGTATTCCACGATTTTTTCCTGAACATGTGCCGCTCCACCGCCCTTTATAAGATTGTTTGCGGGATCTATTTCGTCGGCGCCGTCTACGGTAAGGTCAAGATTTCCCGCTATTTCTTTGCTGTTAAGCGTATATACGGGAATGCCGTTTTCTTCACAGGCAATGTGCGTTTGAAAACTGGTTGCAACGGCCTTTATACCCGATATTTTTCCGTCCCGAATATACGATGCCAAGCGTTCGACCGCGATAATCGCCGTTGAGCCTGTTCCCAAACCGATTTTCATTCCGGATTTTATAAAACCCCGTTCAACCAAGCGGTCTATGACGGTTTTTCCCACAAGAACCTTTTGTTCTTTTTGCGATAAATTCTTTTTAGCATTCATATTGTTCTCCCGTAAACAGTTCGAATTGTTTATATGCTTGATGCTTAAGCATCGAATATCCGTTGCAAATGCGGCAGCCCGCTTTTTCCGCCCTGTATAAAAGCGGCGTTTTTTCAGGGCTGTAAATAATATCGTACACTTGTTCCGTTCCGCAAAATCCGTAAAAGTCAATCGGGTCGGCACCTTCGTCTTTTTTATTCGTCCCCATTCCTACCGATGTTGTTTGGATAATGAGCCATGAATATTTTTCCAAAAGCTTTTGCCCTTCAACTCCCAAAACCGAATATTTAAAACGGTATTTTTGTGCGAGGTTTCGTGCGCTTGAAAGCGTGCGGTTAAAGATACACGCTTTCCCTTTTAATTTATATACGGCATGTGCAACGGCTTTTGCCGCCCCTCCTGCGCCGATAATTGCAACTTTTTTTCCGCGCAGGTTTTTTACATTTAAAAATTCAAGTAACGCTTGTGTAATGCCGTATATGTCGGTGTTGTATCCCGTCCATCCGGTTTGCGTTCGCACAACGGTATTGCACGCTTTTATTTCGGCCGCTTCTTCGGACAAGTGTTCCAGCTTGGAAAGAACGGTTTCTTTGTGCGGAACGGTAACGGAAAGTCCCTTCATTCCCAAGGTTTCGGCAAATTCAAGCGCATCTTCAACCGATTCCGATTTTATCGGAATATAAACCGCGTTCATACCGTGTTTTCGGTATCCCGTATTGTGCAGTTCCGGGCTGAGCGTGTGCGCTAAAGGATAGCCGGTTATGCCGAACAGAGCGGTGTTTTCGTCTATTGCCCGAAAATTATACATAGTGTTAAGCTGAACGGGGTCTACATGACCGAGTTTGGTCAGCGCCTCGTCAACATGAACTCCCGGCGGCGAACAATAGGTTAAAAAAGAGCCGGTTCGCTCCGCTAAAATACGCGACGGAACGCTCAATGCTCCCATCGTACATACAATATGTTCAAAGTTCAAAGTCGCCGCTTCTTTAAATAATGCGGATAACTCGGTTAAACGCTGCGGCATACAGGCAATTTTGGGAATTTCATAACCCGTTTTACGTATCTGTGCCATTTTTGCCGGAATATCGGCGACCGTTTCTTTCATGTTATGCAAACTGCGGATAATTCGGGTTCCGAACGCCAATGCGGCGTCTTGAATGCTGGGAACGTCCAAATCTTCTTCCAAATCTATGTAGGCAAAGTTTTTGCGGGTATCTTGGGATGCGAATGCAAGACCGCGTGCCATAAGAGCGGTTCGCGCCGCTTCTCCCCCTTTATACACACCGCCGTCGGCAATTCTGCGTATCGTTAAAATAACGGGTAATCCCGCCATTGCCGGAAAGCGGCGTATATATAAGCGCTCGTCATCCGCTAAATAATCCGCCCTGAGTTCGACCATATCAATCCACCGGCGGTATGTATTCAAAACCGCAAGGTCTTCGGCGAGGGTGGAACAGGTTAAACATAAACATATTTTCGGCGGATGCATGCACGCTCCTGCTGTGCAAAATCAAAAATTGCACAAAATCAAAAAAACGACATTTTACGTTTACAACTACATTGTATTAAATATCGATTATATGCTAATATTACACCAGTTTTTATTTTTATAAAAGCTCTTAGCGAGGAGGTTTTTGTTTTTTTATGGAACATTTCGGAATGTGGGGAATTATACCTCCCCTTTTGACTATCGTACTGGCCTTTATTACTAAGGATGTTATCGTTTCCCTGTTTTTGGGAATTTTATCGGGCTGCCTTATCGTGGCCGGCGGAAATCCGGGTGCGGCCGTTATGAATTTAACCGATTTGATTGCCGGTTCGCTGGCGGACGGATGGAATATCCGTATTTTTTTGTTTTGTGGCTTGCTGGGAGCTTTGGTCGGTATGCTTTCAAAAACCGGAGCGGCGCAAGCTTTCGGGGTGTGGATGTCGAAAAAATTAAAAAACGGAACCGCATCGCAGTTTGCAACCTTTATTTTCGGTTTGATTGTTTTTATAGACGATTATTTTAACTCGTTGACGGTCGGAACCGTTATGCGGCCGATAAACGATAAGCACAAAGTTGCACGTGCAAAACTTGCTTATATTTTGGATTCGACGGCGGCTCCCGTATGTATTCTCGCACCGATTTCAAGCTGGGTTGTTACGGTTATGTCCATCGTACGCGGCGCCGAAGGCTTTGACAGCCTGGGCATAAGCGATTTTGAGTTCTTTATTCGTGCAATTCCGTATAATTTATATGCCCTAACCACATTGCTTATGGTACTTGCCATTATCTTTTTTAAATCCGATTTCGGTGCTATGAAGTCTTCCGAAAAATTGGCAAAAGAAACCGGCGCTCTTTGGAACGAGGGGGTATACGGGATTATTTCCGGCGATTTAAGACAAGAGCAGGATACCCGTGCAAAACCTGTCGATATGCTTGTTCCTATTTTATTGCTCATTGTTTTTGCAGTCGCCTTTTTTCCGATAGTATCATGGCTGAATGCAATGGACGGAGAAAGCATACAAACCTTTTCGCAAGCTGCCGCTTCGATGAGTTTGCGCGATGCCTTTAACAACACCGATTCTTCTTACGCGCTTTTTTATTCGATTATTTTTACGTTGGCATTGACGTATGTGTACTATTTGTTCCGCCGCCTTATGAATTTAAAAGAAGCCAGCGAAGCCGTTCGCGACGGTATAAAGTCGATGGTTCCGGCTTTGATTATTTTGGCAATGGCCTGGTCGATCGGTACCGTTATTAAATCTTCTCCGGAAGACGGCGGGTTGGGATTGGGACGCTACCTTTCCGAAATTGTTGTCGGAAGCGGCTTTCCTTTGTGGATTATTCCGGCAATTGTATTCGCCTTGTCCGCCCTTATCGCTTTTGCAACCGGCACAAGCTGGGGAACCTTCGGTATTATGATTCCGCTTGTAATGCCGATTGCCGTCGGCTTGACTCAGGGTGCCGGGCTTTCCGATAGCGCCGCTTTAAATGCGGTGTTTATGTGTATTGCAGCGGTTTTAGGCGGCGCCGTATTCGGCGATCACGCTTCCCCCATTTCCGATACGACGATTTTATCTTCGACGGGAGCCGCCTGTCCGCACTTGGAACACGTTGCCACGCAAATGCCGTACGCTCTTTTTGCCGCCGCTTGTTCGTTAGCGGGCTTTATACTCGGCGGTATCTTTTTGAACGGTTTTGCCGCATGGATTGCCGTTTTGGCCGTCTTTATTCCGGGTATGATTTTATTACCGAAAATAAAAAAGCTATAAGCAAAAAGTAAAAAAGCCGGAAAACGGCCGACAAACACAGGGGGCTGTCGAAAAAGGAATCTCTTGCTTTTTCGACAGCCCCTTTTTTATTTGCCGGTATTGCTTTATGCAAAAGCGGCGTTTTTAGCAAAAAATCTTACGTAAAAAAGCCGCAGAGTCGGCTGCAAGTTTGTCCAAGTCGGGGTTCGGGATTATTTCACGCCATACACCGATATTTTGGCCTACCTGACCGCCGGGCATAACAAAGGGTTCTTGAACCAAAGAGCCTTGATAGTTTATATCGTCCAGCGCCTCTTTTATTTCCTGCCAGGGGATTCTTCCCATGCCCGCCGGTTTTCTGTTTGTTTCTCCGATATGAAGTCCGTTTAAATAGGGACCGGCCATACGAATAGCGTCACCGAAAGAGTCTTCTTCAATATTCATATGAAAGGTGTCCAAAAGAATTTTGCAATTCGGATGATTAACCGCTTTTACATAAGCCATTGCTTCTTCGCAGGTGTTTAAAATAAACTGTTCAAAGCGGTTGATAACTTCAACATTTAAAACAACGTTATTGTCTTGGGCATATCCGACCATTTCGTTCATGCTTTTTAAACTTTGGTCTATATATCTGCGCTTGTCTTCTCCCTTCGGCAGTGTTGCCGGCCAGCAGCAGTGAACTGTTCCGCCGAGGGTTCCGCCGCCCATAGAACCGATTGTTTTGATTACTTTAATCATAAAATCGATTCCTTTTTTACGTATGCTTTCGTCGGGGGACGATACGTTATATTCGGGGGGAACGCCGATTCCGTACGAAAGGGTAATATTATGCCGTTTTGCTTCATCGACGAGTGCTTTTCGTTTTTCATCGGATAAGGAGGTAATTGCGCCTCCATGAATTTCAAGTTGATCGTAACCGAGCCGTTTAACTTTTTCGATAAACGGAAAAAAATCCGCTTCCCATTCATGCGTCCAAAATGCATAGTAAATACCTATTTTTCGCATCGCAGTCCTCCTTTATTTTAAGCTTTTTTTAAAAACAGCTTTCGGGTAATTTCTTTACCGAACAGTACTATTATGATTATACCGCCCCATGTTGCGGTTACGACAAAAGGGTCCATTCTCATTAAGTTAAAACCGGTAGAAATAACTTGCAATATTGCAGATGCCAAAACGGTTCCCATTAACTTTCCGAATCCTCCGGCAGGATCTACACCCCCTAAAAAACTGGCAAGAACCGCTATCAGCAAATACGAATCATAATAATTTGCTTTTACCGAATTCATTTGTCCTATCATTACCAAACAGCAAAAAAAGGCAAACGTTGCGGAAAAAATATATTCCCAGATAATAATTTTATCGACATCGATGTTTGAATATTTTGCGGCAACGTTGTTTGCACCGGTCATATACAATTGTTTTCCGAAAACCGTACGATTTAAAATAAAATGGGAAACGAGAATAACCAGTGCAAGTAAAACAAGGGAAGTCGGAATGCCGAGTATTTTGCCGTTTCCTATAAAGGTAAGGGCTGCGGGGAATCCCGATATGGTGTATCCTTCGGTAATAACCAAGCTAAAGCCTTGTAAAAGGGTCATCATACCCAACGTTACCAAAAGAGCCGGGATTTTCAACTTGGCAATCATCAAGCCGTTACAAAAGCCGATACACACGCAAATGGCAAACCCCGCTGCAATTGCTAGGGCTATTTGGATACCGTTTGAATCGGACATATGCCCTTGAGTCAGTTTGTTTAATACCACATAAAGCATTATCCCGTTAAAATTGGCGTTGGCAACAATGGATAAATTGATGCCGCCGGATAATTCCGAAATCATCATTCCGATTGCAAGCAAAGCAATCATAGGCATTTGGTATGCCATAGCCGTTATGTTATTGTACGATATAAACTTTTTCCCGTTAATAAGGGCCATGACGGTAAAAAGTAAAAGAAAAGTAACAATAAGCGAAAAATATTCTTTTGCATATAATTTTCTAAAAAAAGTATTCTGTTTCATAATTTATCCTGTCTTTTAATCAACTTTTACACGGATTTTTCTGCGTGCTTGCGCCAATTCCTGTAAAGCGTTCACTGCAATACTTAATAAGATAATTGCGCCGGTAAAAACATTATACCAATATGAAGATATCCGCAATAAGGTAAGGCTGTTGCTGAGAATGGCAAAAAGCAAAACTCCCAAAAAAGTTCCCAAAACGGAACCTTTGCCTCCGGTAATTGATGCACCGCCTAAAACAACGGCCGCTATTACGGACATTTCGGTTCCTACAATTGAATTCGGAATAACCGTTTGGATTATTGAAACATGTGCAATTGAAGCAACTCCTGCAATTGCTCCCGAAAGCCCGTATACGAACAGAATTGTTTTTCGCACGTTAATTCCGACACGCTGGGCGGCAAGAGCGTTTCCTCCTACAAGGTATACGCTTCTTCCGATTACGCTTTTGTGCAGTATAAACGCAAACAAAACGGACAGAGCAAACCAAAGAACGGTTACCGTACTTAATCCGTATATGGAGCCGTTTTCCGCCGCTGCGGCGAATATCTTTGTATTGCTTAGGGGCCAAATGTAGGAGGGGACTTCATACAAGAGTTTTCCCTTACTCACAACATATAAAATGCCGTAAAATAAGTTTTGAGTGGAAATGGTAATTATAATCGCCGGCATTTTATAGTGGTCTATTAAAAAACCGTTAAACAAACCCATTAAGGTGCCTATTGCTATCGCTAAAATAAAAGCGATAAACAGGTTGCCGTGTATATGCTTCAGTAACAACCATACCACCAGATATTGGCTGACTTGCGCTATTGCGCTGAATGAAACGTCAAATCCGCCGCCGATAATTACCAACAAAACGCCTAAAGAAAAAATCCCGACAACCGAATAGGACTTTAAAACATTACAAATATTTTCGTATGTAAAAAAACTGGGAACCCGAATTGATACAAAAATACCCAAAAGCAAAATGATAATAGATAATGTTGCTTCCCGCTTTTTTAAAATAGACAGTATTTTATTCATCTTTTACAACCTTTCGAATTGTCTGCTTTTGATTTTCCAAAAGCTCGTGTATGTAGCCGTCATCTATTTCTTCCGGCTTTTCCAATATGTGTTTAATTCGGCCGTTTTGTAAAACTAAAACGGTATGGCAGTTTGCCGTTATTTCGCGTATTTCGTCTGAAATCAAAATAACCGACATTCCCGTTTTTTCCACCATTTCGTTGATGGTTTTAAACAATCCGGCCTTGGCGCCGATATCGACTCCGACGGTGGGACCGTCAAGGATTAATACCTTCGGCTGCATTTCGAGCCATTTTCCCAGAACTATTTTTTGCTGATTGCCGCCCGAAAGCGTTTTGACGGTTTTATATATGGAATCGGTTTTTACTTTTAAAGTAGCGACCCATTTTTCGGCCGTTTCCGTGATTTTTTGTTCATCAACCAATCCGTTTGCGGCTTTAAAATTATTGAGCATTGCCACACTGATGTTTTCGCGCTGCGAATAATTCATAATAAGCCCTTGGGTAAGTCTGTCTTCGGGAACATAGGCGATGCCGTTTTTTACCGCTTGCCGAACGTTTTTTATGCGCACGGCTTTATTGTCGATAAAGATTTCACCGCAATCAGACGGCGCAATACCGAATAATGCCGAGGCAAGCTCCGTTCTGCCTGAGCCCAACAATCCGGTGATACCGAGGATTTCTTTTTTACGAAGTTTAAAGCTTATGTCTTTAAAATTATTTTTTTTACCGAGGTTTTTAACTTCCAAAACAATATCTGCATTTTTATCCAGTCCCGCATCCGAATTTTTTGTGTAAACCAAAGACTGACCGACCATCAGCTGCTCTATTTGAGGAATTGAAAGTTCTTCTATATTTTTTGTGGCAATAAGATGTCCGTCACGCAACACGGAAACCCTGTCACAGATTTCCATAATTTCATCAAGTTTGTGGCTGATAAAAATAATTGCGGTATTTTGTTCTTTTAATTTATTGATAATGCTGAAAAGTTTGTTTATTTCTTCCCGTGTGAGGGCTGTTGTCGGTTCGTCAAAAATCAATAATTTGGCATCGTTGTTGAGGGCTCTGGCTATTGCGATAAGCTGCTGCTTTGCAATGGGCAGTTCTTCCACTAAGTCGTACAAACCGATGTCCGCATCCAAGGTCGTTAAAATATTTTTTACTTTTGCAATATATTTTTTATTTGAATAAAATTGTTTACGCTTTATAATTTGCGTGCACAAACAAATATTTTCCAAAACGTTGAGATTCGGAAACAGGGATAAGTCCTGATAAATAACACTGATACCGTGTGTCATGCCGGCCAGGGGGTCATAGGAGGTAACGGCTTGATTTTGAATCATAATCTTTGCGGAATCGGGTTGTAAAGAACCTGCAATGATTTTCATTAAGGTTGATTTGCCCGAACCGTTTTCACCGACAAGACCGTGTATTTCTCCCGCTTTGACGGAAAAGGAAACATCCGTTAATGCGTGTACGCCGTCAAAGGTTTTAAATGCATTTTCTATTTTAATAAAATCCATGTATAGTTCCGTTTAGATTGTTAAAAAGGGAACACAAGCGTTCCCTTTTTAATTAAACAAGCATATAAATTGCTTGAGGATGAACCTTAATATATCAACGATATTATAAAAAGCTTGCCCGCGTTTAACGGGCAAGCCGGATTAGATGTTAGAAGTTATATTTATCGCAGTTGTTTTTATCTACAATCAACGGATTGTCAAATAAAATATTCATACCGTTTATAACAGGTTTTCCAAGTCCCGGAATTTCAAGGCCGGTTTTGATTTCATCGCGTTTTCCGTCAAGAATCATTTTTGCGATATAAACCATAGCATATGAAGCGTCGCCGGATGACCACAAAACCGCCAAATCAACGGATCCGTCCTTTAAGAAAGGAGCGATTTCCAAGGGGCTTGTCGTACCGATAATGCAGAGCTTGTCCGTTAAACCTTTTTCACGGGCTGCCTGTCCCGCTCCGGGCGCACCCTGGCTTCCGAAGGCGATAATACCTTTAAGATCCGGATAAACGGTCAACAATTCCATAGTTTTTTGGCGCGACGCATTTCTGTCTTCCGCAACGGGAAATTTACTGTCAACCATAACCAATTTCGGATATTTCTTCTTTGCCAAGGCTATAGCAGCGTCTGCCCAGATGTTATGTGCGGGTACGGTTAACGAACCGACATAAATGGCATATTTTCCGCTGTCGCCCGAAAGGCGGACCAATTCTTCAATCGTTCTTTCACCGAATTTTACGTTGTCAATCATTTCAATGTCAAAATCGGCTTCCGGTTGATTGGGCGATTCGTGGGTAAGAACGACAACGCCTTTTTCACGGGCGCGCTTAAATGCGGGTATACAGGAATTCGCATCGTTCGGCACGACGAGAACGGCGTTAACGCCCTGGTTTACCGCATCTTCGATAATTCGAACTTGTTGAGCTTCGTCTGCGGCGGCAGGAGCCTGCATATAAACCTCAATATTAAATTCTTTTCCCGCTTTTCTTGCATCGGCATCATAGGGTTCAAACCAAGCAGCTTTTAGTTTGGGAATTGTGACCATCGTATAAGCCGTTTTTTCACTTTTTCCGCCCGCAAAAAGACAGGCGCCGACAAGGAGAATCATTAATAAGCCTGAGATGATTCTTTTCATTTTAACCTCCTAATAAAGTATGGCCTTTATACCTTTGTTTTATTTCAAAGGCGCACACTTCAGAGTATTTTAGCATGGAAAATTTCAGCTGTCAATCTGTACATTTTCCCTTTTTTATGTTTTTATTATTCGGTAAGGTATAACACATAAATATAAGGAGTGAATTATGCAAGCTGATTTTTTAAATCGATCCATAGGTCAAATCGGATATGTCGTTGAAAATGTGGATGAAACCGTTAAAAACTACTATGAAAAATTCGGAATCGGGGGCTGGAATATTTATACTTACGGAGCGCCTCTTTTAAAATTTATGAATTATAAAAATAAACCTATTATGTACAAAGCGAAGGTTGCGCTTACCTATTTCGGACAAACGCGCATTGAGCTTATACAAAATTTGGAAGGACATACGATTTATACGGATTTTATCGAAAAGCATGGTTACGGCGTACAACATTTAGGCATTTATGTGGAAGATATACAAAAGGCTTTAAAAGACGCCGCCGCCGCCGGTTTTTCCGTTGTCATGGAAGGAGGCGGTTTCGGACTTGACGGCGACGGGCACTTTGCATATTTGGATACGGAAGAAGTATACGGCATTACATATGAGTTGATTCAACGGCCGCTGCGTAGACATGAACCGGAATCGGTGTTCCCCGCGGTTTAAGGAGCGCATGAAAAGGCCGTTTTTTGCTTTTGAATCGCTTTTTAATCTGCCGTAAAACGTTTTATTTCGTTGCCCGATACGCTGAGAATCAGACGGGTATTGCGCGGTACCGCATAAGGAACGGTTAATCGGTTGCCCGTATGTTTAAATACGATAATGACATATGGGCTTCCTTGCTGCGGTTCCGCCCTTAGTTCGACGTTCAGTGCAGTCGGATAGGGCGGCAGATTTTCATCTATAAGGCCGTATATCAGGTTTTTGTACGGAGCATCCGGCAAGGCTATGACCGCTTCCACCCGCGAATATGCAGGCAGCGTTTGTTTGTTTGCCGGCCATTTTTGCGAAACGACCGTTCCCGCTTCTTGGCCTTCTTCGGGAATCTGTGCCGTAAAATCAAAAATAATTTTATTGCGGCTCATTTGCAGCA
Organism: Treponema sp. OMZ 840; assembly: GCF_050937815.1. Classification (NCBI taxonomy): domain Bacteria; kingdom Pseudomonadati; phylum Spirochaetota; class Spirochaetia; order Treponematales; family Treponemataceae; genus Treponema; species Treponema sp. OMZ 840. The sequence continues at coordinate 246,003 of NZ_JACDIJ010000003.1, read as the reverse complement.
GGGTGTCGTTTAAAGAAAGGCCTTTGATGTTCGGAATCGGAACTTCTTCGCGGCCGGGACCGGAAGAAACGACAAGCTGCAAGGTAATAGGGCTGCTTAAGCTGGTGTTTGCCGCCGGCATTTGTTCCAAAATAGTACCGGCTTCGGCGGCATCCTTTTTATAAATCGGAAAGTCCGGCAGCTTAATCATCGGTACGGAAGAAGATGCAAAAAGCGTTTGAAGACGTATGCGGACTTCATCGATGTTCATGCCGATATAATCTTCTACGCGATCGAGAACGACGCCCTGGCTGACGGTTAAATTGATACGCCTGCCGGCTTTTACGATAGAGCCTCCTGCCGGCGACTGTTCGAGGATTGTTCCCTTTTCTTCGGGGCTTTTCGAATAGCGTAAGAGTATTTTAGGATATAATTCTTTTACCTGCATTTCCTGCAGGGCGCTTGTCAATTCTTTGCCGACGACATCCGGAACCATAACACGTTCGGGGCTTTTTACGCTTACAAAAAATGCCGCTAAAACCGCTAAAATCATAAAACCGCATGTTACGGCAACGACGGTAAAAATCAATTTTCGATTTGTCCGTATTATTTCTTCGGTTGTTTGCATATCCATACCGAAAGAATGCAATTTTTTCCACCAATTTGCTTTCATCTTTTATTCCTTATTGTGCAGGGTGAGTACACAGTGTTCCCGTAAAATTGCGGCAGCCATTTAAAAAATCTTTCCAGTTCATAGCCTTTTTTGTTTCTTTTTGCAATACTTGTACGGCAAGAATTCCTTTTCCTGTTTGTACCAGAATTCCGCAGTTTTTGTCTATACCGATAACGGTTCCCGGTACCGCCGTACACGAACAAACATCGCTTGCGCCGCTTGCTTCATAGACGCAGGCTTTATGGATATACAGCTTTGTACCGTCGCTTGTACAGGTATAGGTTCCCGGCCAAGGTTGAAGGGCGCGCACTTGGGCGCACAACTGCAGCGCGCTTTTTGTCCAATCCATACGGGCGTCGGTTTTTACAAGGGTTTTGCAATAACAAGCGTCTTTCGGGTTTTGCGCAATCGGCTTTTCGCACCCCTTTTCAATTTGAGCGATTACATCCGAAACAAGGGGAATGCTTAAAGCCGCCGCATCGCTTAAAAGTTCGGCGGCCGTTTCAGTCCCGTTAAGGGCTATTTCTTTTTGCGCCAAAATATCGCCGCAGTCCATTTCCCTTGCCAAGCGCTGAATCGTTACACCCGTTTTTGTTTCGCCTGCAAGGATTGCCGCCGGCACGGGCGCGCAACCGCGGTACTTGGGCAAAAGCGACGGATGAACATTTATGCCGCCCTTCGGAAAAAGCGACAAAAACTTCGGTCCGAATATTTTTCCGTAGGCAAAACACACTAAAAGGTCGGGCTTCAGCGCTTCTATGCGCGCCCGTATGTGAGCATCGAGTTTTTCCGGTTCCAAAACGCATAAGCCCTGTTCGCGGGCAAGGGCGGCGACGGGAGTCTGCCGTGCGGTTTTACTGCGTCCGGCCGGTGCCGGCGCATTGGTAAGAACCGCCGCAATATGTGTTTGTTTGGAATCGATGAGTCCCTGCAATAAAATTGCCGATATTTCGGGGCTGCCCGCATACACGATTTTTAACACTAAACGGCCGCCTTTTCCGGAGCGCTGTGTGCGCCGCTGTCTGTGCCCTCTTTTGCGGCACGTTTTGCCGCTATTTTCGCTTCGCGCGCTTTTTTTTCGGCTTCTTTTTTAGCTTTTCGTTCGGCACGTTTTTGAAAACTTTCAATTGTTTTTTGTTTAAACTCGGGATCGCCGCGGTCGATAAAAAGCACTCCTTCCAAATGGTCGTATTCGTGCTGAATGACGCGCGCTAAAAGACCGTCGGCATCCAAGGTAAAGGGGCGGCCGCTTTCGTTAAAAGCTTGAACCCGTATTTTTTCCGGACGCTCTATGTTTTCGTACACCTTCGGAACGGATAAGCAGCCTTCTTCGTAAAAAGACGTTGCGGCCGACGTTTCGATTATCTGCGGATTTATAAAAACGCGCTTTATTCCGTCGTCGATTTCCACAACAAAAAGCCGCAGTTTTTCTCCTACCTGCGGGCCTGCCAAACCGATACCGTTATGCTCTTTCATCGTAACGAACATACGTTCGGTAAGGCTGCGGATATCGTCGTTTATGTGTTCTACGGGAAGCGCTTTTTCCCTAAGCACTTGCTCGCCTAATGTAAAAACTTTCATACATATATATAGTATACAAATATAAAAATCGGGTCAAGAAGAAGGAAAGTTCCGTAATTTTATAAATTATGTTATAATGCTTTATAACGTGTTTTATGATAAGCCAGGAGGGTAATATGAAGGTTGGTTTTATCGGCTGCGGTAATATGGCGCGTGCTATGATTGCCGGTATTGTAAAAAGCGGGCTTTTACAAGCCGATTGCGTTTATGCATATGACATACATACACAGGCCGTTTTAGCCGTGCAAAAAGAATTGGGGATTGCGGCGGCACGCGATAACATACACCTTGTAGAAACGGCCGATATTATTGTTTTGGCGGTAAAACCGCAGGTTTACGAAAAGGTTATTGCACAAATAAAAAACAACGTTCGGCAAAACAGCATTATCGTTACGATTACGCCGGGCAAAACATTGGCGCAAATTGAATCTTGGTTCGGTAAACCGGTAAAAATTGTCCGTACTATGCCGAATACGCCTGCAACGGTGGGTGAAGGAATGACCGCCGTATGCTGCAATAAGGCTGTCGGCGAAGAAGAACTTAAAACTGTCCGTTCTTTATTCGAAAGCTTCGGAAAAACCGAATGTGTCGAAGAATATATGATAGATGCGGTCGTCGGTGTAAGCGGAAGTTCTCCCGCTTATGTGTTTATGCTTATCGAAGCTATGGCGGATGCTGCGGTAGCCGGCGGTATGTCCAGACAGGCAGCCTATGTTTTTGCTTCCCAAGCGGTTTTAGGCAGCGCAAAGATGGTATTGGAAACGGGCAAGCATCCGGGCGAATTAAAAGACATGGTATGTTCCCCCGGCGGAACAACTATCGAGGCTGTCCGCATTTTGGAAAAAGGGGGATTCAGAAGCGCCGTTATGGAAGCGATAAAAGCATGTATGGAAAAATCGCGCGGTATGTAAAATCAAGTTGTGCTCTTTGTGCAAAAAAACTTGCTCATTCCGTATAAATCGGCTTTATGAACATGAAACGCTTTACACTCTTGACAAAAACGCCGTAAAAGGGCACCCTTAAGTATGCCGAACGCCCAGCATATGCAAAAAGATTTATTGGCTCAAATGATAGGCAAAGAAGCTGCCTGTGCTATCGAAGATTTGTTTTCAAAACACGGTGAAGAAGCCGTAAAAAAAAGCGCCTTTGTTGTTGCCGAAGTTTTCGATTCCGCCTCCATATTCGAACAGCTTACCGAAAACCCTTCGGAAATGCGCGATAAAACCGAAAAAAAGCTTATTAAAAGTTTTCACAAAAATTTAACCCTGCTTGTGCAAAAAACCTGGGTTGAAAAATGCGATGAAGCTTTAAAAGAGCAAGTGCTTTTTCAGCTCGACGGCGTGTGTGCGGCTTTGGAAGAAAAAAAATATGCGGCCGTATATGAAAAATTCATGCTTTTGCTCCACGATACCGTATATTTGCTGTTCGGACCTCAGTCGAAAAAAGACGACTTCGGTGAATATGCGCTGCGTATAGATCCCGATTTCGGTGTCTTTTGGCAGTTTTTGCAAAAGATTTCTCCTTCCATGCCTAAATCCGAGCATATCGGCAGAATGTATATTTTGCTCGGTATGTGCTTTTTAGCCAATTATTGATATAAAGGGCAGCCTATGATTGCCGAATCTCTTTTTAAATCCCTGCGTGAAAGCGCAGTCCGACTTGCTTCATTTTCCGCAATACAAAAAAATAATGCTTTACGGCAAGCCGCCGCTTCTTTAGATGCAGCCCGTGCCGAAATCCTGAACGCAAATAAAATCGATGTTCAAAAAGCGCGCGATGCGGGTATGAGCGAAAGCCTTGTCGACCGCCTTGTTTTAACGGATGAGCGCATTTCGGCAATGATTCAAAGCATTTATACCGTTATTGCACAAAGCGACCCCGTCGGCGAAATAACCGAAGGCTGGAAAAACGCCTGCGGACTTGAAATAAAAAAGACGCGGGTTCCCATAGGAGTTGCCGCCATTATTTACGAATCGCGGCCGAACGTGACGGTTGAAGCTTTTTCTCTTGCGTGGAAAAGCGGCAATGCACTTTTGCTGCGCGGAAGTTCAAGCGCTCTGGAATCGAATAAAGCTTTGGTAAAAGCCTTAAAGGGCGCGCTGCCCCTTCCCGGCGCCTTGGAATTGGCAGTCGGCGGCCGCGATGAAGTTGAACAAATCCTTCAGGCCCGCGGCAGCATCGACGTTGTAATTCCGCGCGGCGGAAAAGAGCTTATTAAAACCGTATGCGAAAAAGCAAGCGTTCCGGTTATCGAAACGGGAAGCGGCGTTTGCCACTTGTTTATAGACGAAAGTGCCGATATCGAAACCGCGCTTGCAATCGCCGAAAATGCAAAATTGCAGCGTCCCGGCGTATGCAATGCAGCGGAAACCCTGCTTGTGCATACATCCTGCGCCGAAACGTTTTTGCCGCGCATGGTCGGCCTTTTTGCCGGAAAAGCCGAGCTGCGCTGCTGCAATCGTTCGTTTGCGATTGTACAAAGCGCCGCCGAAAAAAGTCCGGATGCGGCCGTCCGTTCGTCGGTTATTCGGCATGCGCAAGCCGAAGATTTCGGCTGCGAATTTTTAGACTATATTTTTGCCGTTAAAATCGTCGATTCGATCGGCGAAGCGATTGCTCATATCAACACATATAATACCGGACACTCGGAAGCGATTGTTACACAAAACAGAAACAATGCGCGGCTTTTTCAAACGCAGGTTGATGCCGCCTGTGTGTATGTAAACGCTTCCACCCGCTTTACCGACGGCGGCGAATTCGGCTTCGGTGCCGAATGGGGAATCAGTACCCAAAAACTGCATATACGCGGCCCTATGGGCTTAAATGCGCTTACAACAACAAAATACTGCATAGACGGTGAAGGACAAATCAGATGAATATCGCCGATGTTATAGCCGATGCGCGTAAAATCGTTATAAAAATAGGTTCCAATACTTTGGCAAAAGCCGACGGTACAATCAATACCGCCTTTATGGACGAGTTTGCTTTTCAATGCGCCGATTTAACGGCAAAGAGCAAACAGCTGGTTCTTGTGTCTTCGGGAGCTCAAGTTGCCGGTATGTCCACATTAAACAGGTGGACGCGCAAAAAAGATATTCATTACCGCCAAGCCCTGTGTGCGATAGGACAAGTGGAATTAATGCATCAATGGCGGACGGCGTTTTTTAAGCACGGCCTGCATATCGGGCAGCTTTTGTTTACAAAAGAGGATTTTACCGACAGCTACCGCACGCTTAATATGCGCAATACGCTGTTTACCCTCGTGGATGAGGGCGTTGTTCCCGTTATAAACGAAAACGATTCTATTTGTGTTGAAGAAATCCGTATCGGAGACAACGATAATCTAAGCGCCCTTACCGCCGAGTTATGGGCGGCCGATTTATTGATTTTATTCAGCGATATCGACGGCGTGTATACGGCAAACCCCAAAGAAAATCCTAATGCGCAATTGATAAAAACCGTCACCGATATAAACGATTTGAAAAAACATATCAGTATCGGAAACACAAACGCTTTCGGTACGGGCGGAATGGAAACAAAGCTGCAAGCCGCCGAAAAAGCAACCCGGTGCGGTATCCCGATGATTTTGGCAAACGGGGCCAGGCCGCGCATCCTTGAAAAACTTGCTTCCGGCGATGCCGAAGCGACGCTTTTTTGTGTGTAGCACACACCACACACCGTATACTAGTCTTTTTTAGAACCCGTACCGACCGTGTTTATCGGTGTTCCCGCTAAAAACTGCTTTAAATTATCGGCTGCAATTGCAAGTAACCGCCGGCGGGTTTCTTTTGCCGCCCATGCAATATGGGGTGTAATAATGCAGTTTTTTGCCTGCAACAGGGGATTGTCCGTACAAATCGGTTCGACGGAAACAACGTCCGTTGCGTAGTATAAAACCTTGCCGGTGTTCAGCGCCTGCGCCATGTCCGCTTCATTTACCAACGCACCGCGTGCCGTATTGATAATTATAACGCCGTCTTTCATTTTTTCAATGCTTTGGCGGTTAATCATACCCTCCGTTGAAGAAAACAGGGGGAGATGTAAAGAAATAATATCGGCATTTTTATACAGATCGTCGAGGGAAACGTAGGGCGCTATTGCACGGCCTTGTTCCGTTTGGCTTCGGTTATAGGCAAGGACGTTCATTCCGAACGCTTGTGCCAGTTTTGCCGTGTTTTGGCCGATTTTTCCGAAGCCGATTATTCCCATTGTTTTTCCGGCAAGCTCTATAAGCGGATAGTCCCAAAAACACCAATCGTTGCATGAAGACCAGCGCCCTTTATATACTTGTTCGCTGTGATGTGCCGCATGATGACAAATTTCCAATAATAAGGCAAAAACATGCTGAGCAACGATTTGCGTTCCGTATGCGGGTATATTCGTTACGGTAATGCCTTTTTCCGCAGCGGCTTCCACATCGACGGTGTTATAGCCCGTTGCAAGCACACCGATAAATTTCAAATGCGGACAGGCTGTCATTATTTCCCGTGTAATCGGTACTTTATTTGTGTAAATATAGGCTGCGTCTGCAATGTGTGCGATAATTTTATCTTTTTCGGTTTTTTCATATACGGTCAAATCGCCGAGTTTTTTGAATTCGTCCCAAGATAAATCTCCGGGGTTTGCGGGAAAACCGTCAAGTACAACTATTTTATTCATAACACCTCAACTATACGTCAAATCGAAAAATACACCGAAAAAAAGTGCAAAACGCTTCCGGCCATAACAAACAAATGCCAAATCGAATGCATCCACTTACGGTTTTTCATTGCATAAAACAAAACCCCCGCCGTATATGCGAGGCCGCCGCCGATTAAAAATATAATGCTTATACGCGGAAGTACGCCGTACATGGATTTAAATGCGAAAATGATAAGCCATCCCATAAGAATATAGGTAATTACCGAAGCTGCGCGCAGTTTACTGCCGAATACCGAATACAGGGTAATACCCGTTATCGCCAAAGCCCAAATAATGCCGAACAAGGTCCAGCCGAGCGCTCCGTTTAAAGAGGCAATGCAAAAGGGTGTGTAGGTTCCCGCAATTAAAATATAAATCGATGCGTGGTCGAATACGGAAAAAATGCTTTTTGCTTTCGGCGGGGTAAGTGCATGGTAAAGCGTAGACATCAGGTAAAGTATAACCAAAGAGGCGCCGAAAAGCGTCCAGCTTGTTACGTAATAAGCCGTTTGCCCTTCGGGGGAGCGAAGAGCCGCTTTTACAATCAGTAAAACCAAGGCTGCGATTGCAAGGCCCGCGCCGATTCCGTGCGTAATTGAATTGAATATTTCTTCGCCGATTGAATAACGTTTTGTCCTGTTGCGGTATTCTTCGCGCTTTGCTTCACGGTAACGCCTTTTGTTTTCTTTTTTGCATGCGCGGTCTATAGCCTTTTTGTTGTCCGCCAAAAGTTTAAGCTGCATTTCGTATTTTATGTTTTCAATATCTTCTTTCGCTTTGCGTTTTATTTCCTGAATTTTCAATTCGGCTTCTTCACGGATTGTCAGTTCAAGGTCTTTGTGCGCTGTATTGTTCATCTTTCCTCCGGTATGTGCTTAGACACTTTTTGATTTTTTTTGTTGCAGTTTGTACCGCCGCGCCGAGTTTTGTATATTTGCATATATGCCGCAGTTTTTATCCCTTTGTCAAACATTGCCGACGGCGTTCGTACAGTAAAATTCCCGCCGCTACGGAAACATTCAAACTGTCCAGTTTGCCGCAGCAGGGAATCGATATAAAGCCGTCGCATTTTTTTGCTAAAAGGCGGCTTATCCCCGAACCTTCGCTTCCCATAATAAAAGCAATCTTTCCCTTTAAATCGAGGCTGTGTGCGGCCGTTCCGTCGGCGGCGGCGCCGTACACCCAAAATCCCGCTTTTTGCAGCTTTTCGACGGCACGCACCAAATTGGTAACAACGGCCGTCGGTACCCATGCCGAAGCCCCTGCGCTTGAGCGTTCTATAACCGCCGAATCGCTTGCTCCCCGTTTTTCGGGAAGCACAAGCAATTCCGCGCCGAGCTGGTCGCAGCTGCGGATAACCGCACCCACGTTGTGCGGGTCGGTTACCGAGTCCAAAATCATAACCAAGGCGCCTCTTTTTTCGCGTTCGCAAGCCGCACTCAACTCCGCGATAAAGGAGTCAAAATCGATGGCTTTTTGTTTCGGGTTTTCGCCGCCGATTACGAGTACAATGCCGCGATGATCGCGGGACGGTTCGCTTAAAGGGCGCACCAATGCATCCAAATGCGCATTGTCCGTTTTGACGACGGGAACGCCCGTTTTGTATGCAAAATCGATGATTTTTTTTACACGCGGGCCTGCTTTGGCATACCGGATTTCGGTTCCCTGTAAGCCGTCCGTGTGCTTTTGCGCTTCCAAACTGCGAAGATATTCTTCTATTGCATGAAATCCCGTTTTTATTTGCATATGTTTTCATTGTCCGCAGCGTTCGGCGCGGTTGTTTTCTCCGTTTGTTCCCATAGGCGGGCAGCGTTACGGTTTAACGCCCGCAACAGTGCTTGTATTTTTTTCCCGAGCCGCACGGACAGCTTTCGTTGCGTCCGACCTTTTTACCGTCGCGCATAATCGTAACCGGTGTAACCGATCCGTTTTTATACAACCATGTACCTTTTTCTTTTATGAATTCGGCCCTTTCTTTATGGACGTCTTTTAATCCCTTGCGCTTATAGGCTGCACTAAATTCGACGATACCGCTTGTATCGTTTTCACCGCCTTTTTCCGTGCGTAAAATCGTTAAACCCAGCCATTCCGATTCTTCGCTCCATCGCCGCGTTTCTTCGGTATCAATGGAATTTTCACCTTTTTCATGCACACAGCTTGAAACGATAAAGTCTATATTATGTACGGCATAAGCCGAATAACGGGCACGCATGAGGCGTTCGGCGGTGGGGGCGGCGGTTTTACCGCTTATAATCGGTTCGCAGCAGGTGCTGAAGGTTTTCCCCGAACCGCAGGGGCATATCTCCGTTTCTTTCATATGCCCATTATACGTGTATGCGCTTGTACGGTCAATGAGAAGCGGATTGTTTTGCGGCAGCGGTTCGGCTTATACGCTTTTTATTCGTCTCCCTGCGGGTTTTGAAGAGGTTTCAGCGTGTTTGCGGCGCCGTCTTCAACATATTTTTTTAACTGTGCTGCGGCGACTTTCGGATTTGTAATAACCGAGGGGCCTGCAATACAGCCGCCTTCACAGCTCATTACCTCAACGAGGTTCGGCGTCGTTTCGTTATGGGGCGTTTCTCCGCTTTGTATTTTACCGTATAAAGCCAATTGCTTCATTCCCGCTTTATCCAAACCGTTTATAACGACGGGACGCAGTTTTTCCGGATGTTTTAAGCGTATGCGCACAGCCTCGGCAACGCCTCCGGCAGCGGCGAAACTGCGCCCCGAAGCGGTCGGAATAATAGTGCCGGGCGCCGCTTCTTCTTTTGCGATATCTATACCTTTTGCAATAAGCAGGGCGCCGATTTCTTCTATCGACAACACATAATCTACAAATTCATCATCCAAGCCTTCTCGCCTCTTTGCCAAACAGGGGCCGATAAAAACACTTATACAATCGGGATCGGCTTTTTTTGCCAGTTCGGCTGTGTAGTGCATAGGACTTCGCGTATCGGAAATACAGGGCACAAGCTGCGGAACGTGTTTTTTTACCGCACGGACGTAAGCGGGACAGCAGGATGTGGTCATTAAAATGTGTCCGTGTTCCATGCGTTCTTCAAATTCGACGGCTTCGCGGTCGGCGGTTATATCGGCTCCGATGGCGACTTCCCAAGTACGTGTAAAGCCGGCTTTTTTGAGAGCGCTTTCAAGCTGGCCGGGTACGGCGCGGAATTGGGCTGCGACAGCCGGCGCATACAGGGCGACAACTCTTTTTCCGTTCATAATATGTTTTATAACATCTACAAGCTGTCCCTTATCCATCATAGCACCGAAGGGACATTCACGCATACAATTTCCGCAAAAAATGCACTTATGGTAGTCGATACGCTCTTTGCCGCTTTCGTCTTTGGAAATGGCGCCTACCGGGCAGGCCTCTTCACAGGGCACCGGAATTTTTATAACCGCATGATACGGACAGTTTTGAAGGCACAGTCCGCAGTTTATACATTTTTCTTCTTCTATGTGTGCACGGCCGCTTTTTATTTCAATCGCTTTTTTGGGACAGTTCATCATACAGGGGCGCGCCAAACAAGCTTGACAGGCGTTTGTTACCATATAGCGGGTTTTTACACAAGCATTGCACGCTTCATCCAAAACGGTTAACATCGGCCATGTCGGCTTTTGGCGTTCCAAAGCTTCCTTTGCAAATTCGGCAAGTTTTTTTTCTTCGTCGTAATCTTCAACGGAACAGCCCAATCGCGCTATAACGCGCAAGCGCATAATTTCGCGGTCATGAAAAATACAACAGCGCATAGGAGTGCTGTTGCGCGGCACCATTTCGCGCGGAATATAGTGTACCCCTTCTTCCAGTTTTCCTTCGAGCTGTAATTTTGCAATACGTATAAGAATCTCTCTTTTTATATTTGCAGCGTTGTTGTTGATGTTCAGCATTGTTTTTCCCTGATTTTTTCCAAAATATTTTGAACCGTCGCCTCGGCGATGAGTTCTCCGTCCACTAAAACAAAGGGCGGCTTTCCGCATTGAGCGTCTTTGCATTTATCGAGGCAGGTGACGCCCGTGATTTCCACTTTATCCTTTAAATCGGCGGGCAAATGGTCGTCCAAAACCAAAAATTCGGAGGCGCCCATAACATAACAGGCGGTTCCCGTACAAATTGAAAGAGTCGTTTTTTTCATACCCTCTCCTTTTTTCTAAAAATAATCTATGGTCACTTCTTTTAAGTATTTGCTTTCAAGCAGGGATGCAATTTTTTTTACCACATTGCGCCTTATTTCCAGTTCCACAGGCATATTCGGATCCTGATGCGCTTCGTTAATTTTCGTTCCGACAATAAAGTTTATGCGGTCGCTGTCCAAAAACATATCGACAATCCGCGTTGCCGGATTCGGTTTCATTTGTTCGGTACGCGCCCCTTTTTCAAGGATTTCGGAAACAACCCCCATTGTAATAATACCCTCGGTTACCATATCCGCTCCTTCCATTTCCGAAGCGGGGGGAACCTTCGGGTCGAAATTTTTTAACAAAACTTTTACCGGTTTATTCAGTTCCCGCGATATAATGTTTGCGGTTGTTCCTCCGCAAATAATCCGTTTTCCTTCAAACGCGGTAAAGCGCCGCGCTATTTCGATATCGCTTTCCGGATGCAGCGGCGGGCCGGTAAGCACAAGCATATCGCGCGGACTGCGGAAGTAAATAACACCGCATGTTATATCGTCTTTCGGCGTGTGCCCGTCATGTAAAAGCGCTTGCTGTACTACAGAACGGGCGAGGTCGCGTGCGCTTATAAGCGGATTTTTTTGGACGGTTTGTAAAATATAACTTTGTGCGTTTACCGAGCCCCAGCCGAACGGAAGAGCGGCCGTTCCCATTCCCGATTGCGTAACTCCGTCGGAAAAAAAAATCAAACGGTCTCCCGGCCGGGCGTCATAACGAGAATACTGCAATACGGCATCCTTTCGGGGCGCAGTGGACTTTTTTTTCCGTTCTATCGGCGTCATCTCTTTTATCGGATCTATAATGGTTTGTTGACGGATAAGTACATAGGGAGGGTTGTCGTATTCCATAATACGCACGGCGGCGCTCGGCTCTATATCTACCAGCGTAAAGGTTGCATAGCTTATGCCGCGTTCTTTACATACGGGAAGCGTATCCATAATGATGTTTGCCGCCCGCCTCATGGGTATGTCCGATTCTATAAATTTGGTGGCCATCGTTGCGGTTAATGTCGCTAAAACGCCGGCCTTTATGCCCGAACCGAGTCCGTCGGACAAAGTGGTAATAACCCTGCCGTCCGAAGGGTTTTTATGCGACAAAAAAACATCTCCTTCCGCAAGCTGGTTGTACTTACACACTTGATAATGACCGACTTCAATAAAGGTTTCCATGTCCGTTATTTTTTCTCCGTATCATCCGAAAACGAATCGATAATGGAATTCAGCATGGATTCCGTTTCCGCCGCATTTTCGCCCATTAAAAAAGCGATTTTTTGTACAACCGATAAATTTTTTGTAATAACTTTTTTTGCCTGATTGACTATGCGGTCTTTTTGGACTTGAGGGGCGGTAATGTCTTCGACAACTCCTCCGGCACAGGCTTCTTTTTCTATCGCAAAAATCGTTACTTGAAAAATATTTTTTCCCGTCCGAACTTCCCGTTCTATAACATCGGGACCGTTTTTTGCCAATACGTCTTCAAAAAAACGTGAAAAATCGATAATTTTCGTTAAATCGGCGCCTTCCAACCCCGGTTTTGCTTCATACATATCGGCAATATCCTGTCCCATAAGACGTGCGAAATTTTTATTGCATTCGATAATTTTTAAATGTGTGTCGCAAATAATGACACCGCTCGGGATGGCTTGAATTAAGCCGTTTGCTTTTTTTTGTGCCAACTTACGCATATAAGACACGCACATCGTTTTTTCGGCACGATTTTCGAGTATCGCTTTTGCAAATTCCCGGCACGTATCATAGCCGCAGCTTGCACAATTTAACTCGTCTTCCGCCGAATACTTTCCTACCGAATGCAGCGCCGTTCTGATTGCCTGTTCGTCCGCATTGCTTGCAAACACCCTGTTTGCCGGAAGCGTTCCGCATAAATCGAGACCGTTTTTCATTTCGGCTTTATGAAGCCGATTTTTAGCCGTTTGTGCATAATCGACCAAGTTGACATGTTTTATCGCCGTCGATCTTTTTTTTGAACTTGCCGGCCCGTTTATACAGCCCCCCGTACAAGATAAAAGTTCTATAAACAAGGGATTTTCAAGCTTTTCGTTATGCAAGCCCGCAAGAGATGCAGGTATCTCATCGACGCCGGTTACCGTCATAGTACGGATATTGTCGGGGATATCGTACTGTTTTACGGCATGGATCATTCCCCCATCTATGGGGAAAAAAGCTCCCTGAGCGGCGCGAAACGGAATAAAAGCCTGTTCGGTTTGTGCCGTATTTTGTATTTTTGCAGGATCTATGTTTTTTTCGGCAAACCAGCGGCGCAATTCGTCGAAGGTAAGAGCCAAATCTATTTGTTTAAAAACATCCGATTCCCGTTTTTTTGCCATACACGGACCTATAAAAACAATTGCGCTTTCCGGACCGTACTGTTCGTGCAAAAATCGGGCATGGGCGAGCAGGGGCGAAGAACGGTCGGTAATAAAGGGGGTAAAATCGGGCATAAAATGTTTAATGTATTCCACAACGACCGGACATGCCGACGATAAAAACAGCTTTTGCGCGGTTTTACCTTCTGCTGACAAGCGCAAATCTTCGGCAACTTGAGCCGATACGAGATCGGCGCCGATAGCCGTTTCGGAAACACCGGTGAAGCCCAGCTTTTTAATTGCTTCACTCAATTGATACGGCGTACATTCGGGAAATTCGGAAACAAACGAAGGCGCTAAGGATACGATAACCGTTTTTTTCAAAGAAATCAGCTGTTTAGCCCGTTGTAAGTCGCTGCGTACCCGTTTTGCCTTTGACGGACATTTTATAACACAGGTTCCGCAAATAATACACATTTCCGGTATAATCATCGCATGACCGTTTTCCACACGTATGGCTTTTACGGGACATTGACGCACACACTTATAACAGTCTTGGCATTCGGTAATTTCCGTATATACGGGATATAAAAAATTCATAATTCGGATCCCAACTCATGCCGCAACAGGTCTTCGAGCGCTTCCGGAGAAACATGATGAAAAGCCTTTCCGTTTATGCGTATATTGGGACCGTTTTTACATTCTCCGTCGCACAGGTTTCCCCTTATAGACACTTTGTCTTCCAAGCCCTTTTCCGCCAAAAATTTTTGCAAAAATTCGGCGTTTAAAGAATTTCCTCTGCTAAAGCAAGAACTTCCCATACACACTGTGATTGTCGTCACCTTGCACCTCTTATGAAAATATATAAAAAAATATCGATATAGTCAAGTGCGGTTTTTATATCGTCCTGTTGCCGATTATATCAGAAAAGTATAAAAAAAACCACCGGAAATAAAGCTTTTTTTTCATATTTGTAGTATAATGGAACGGATGGAATTCTTAGAAAATCTTGTTGAATACTATGATGAGTTGTACCCCGTATCGGACGAACAAGTGTCGTTTTTCAATCGTTTTTTGGAACAGTATAGTTCTCCGGTTAAAGTATTGCGGATAGATTGTGCGAGCGGTGCTTTTGAGCACACCCTTGCCCGTCAAGGTTTTGATGTAACCGGTACCGACGCTTCCCGTGAATTTATTAATACGGCAGTGCGCCGCCGCCGAACGCCGAACGCCGGTGTACGTTTTTTTCAAATGGCCCCTGTGGAAATAGGGCGGTTTTTGGCAAAAGACTTTTATAACTGTATTTATATTCTTGAAGACAGTCTATACTTTATCGGCGATGAAATTTTACTTCGTAAGTTTTTTTGCGACTGCCGATCCGTTTTGGCGTTCGGCGGCGCCCTTGTTTTGCATATACCCGGTTTTCCTGCCGTGCGGGAAAGTATCCGCATAAAACTTGTTTCCGTTTTGGAAAAAGACGAGCACAGCGGCAGCACCCTGCTTACACAAAATCTGGAAAGGGGCGCGGCGCAGCTTGTTCCCGTGCGCAGCAAAACTCCCGTTTTTATGCCGCCGGCCGAAACCATATTGAATTTTGCAAAAGAGGCGGGGTTTTCGTCTTTTTTATTCTATTCGGACTGGCGCGGACAGGGCTGCAACGCACAAAAAGCTTCTGTGTGGGTGCTTACATAAAATCAATCCGTTAAACAAATCAATCCGTTAAACGCCAGCGCCCGTCAATGTATTTAAATCGGGATGCTTGAATCTCCAAAACGCGCCCGTCTTCTCCGGACATTTTTACCATACCGGTAAGCGGGGTCGATTCGCTTATACGAAAATTGGTATTGTCGTAAAAGATTCGCAAGCCTTCCGAAGGCATTTTTTTCCGTGCTTCGGTATACCAATCGTATTCATAGGCTAAGCAGCATAAAAGTCTGCCGCATTGGCCGGATATTTTCATGGAATTAAGGGAAAGGTTTTGCTCCTTTGCCATACGGATAGATACCGGACGCAGTTTGTCGGAAACGGCATGACAGCAAAACGGCCGCCCGCAAACGCCCAAACCGCCGGTTAAGCGAGATTCGTCCCGTACCCCTATTTGGCGCAGTTCGATGCGGATTTTAAATACGGAAACCAAGTCTTTTACCAATTCACGGAAGTCTACGCGATTTTCGGAACTGAAAAAAAACAAAACCTTTTGCTCCTCCGACAAAAAATGAACGCTGATAGGTTTCATATCAAGTTTATGGGCGGCCGTTTTTTCTTTAAAAATACGGAGCGCCTCTTTTTCTTTTTCCCGCAGCTCTTCGGCACGGGCTAAATCTTCCGCAACAGCTTTGCGTTCGATTGTAACAATATCCTGCGGACGTGTGCGCAGCGGTTTTTTCGATATGCCCAACACTTTGGCCAAGTCTTTACCGTATCTGGTCGGAACGATAACAAAATCGCCGCTTTCCGGCGTACAGTTTTCCGGGGCAGTTGCATACAAGCTTTCGCTCGAATATTCCAGTAAAAGCCTGTAAAGAGGGGCGGGGAAATCGAAATCCGCAGTTTCCGGCTGATTGCTGTCAACGGCGTCTTCCAGTGCCAAAAGTTCTTCGTTGCTCAGTTTTTCTATATCATCCTCAAACATATCGTTTCTCCGTAAGCCGATCCGTTAAGATAAAAAATCAACCAAAAGGCCGTTTATTTCTTCTATTTTTGCTAAAATCTTCAACTGATCCGCTTGATTGTATAAAATATCGGCAGCCAACGAATCCAACTTTGCATTTATCGTTTGAATTGTTATAAGCTGCTGCCGTTTTTTTCCTTTGCGCCGCTCCCGAACTTCCATTTCGTATGCATTTTGAATGACAAACTGCATAAATCGCGAAAGTTTTTGTTTATATACGATAAAGGTATCGGTAAAAGGATTTTTTTTCAATGCATCGCCGGCTGTATATACGTCGTCAACCAATTCGGTTAAAACATCGTCGAAGGAGGCGTTCGACGGTATTTTTGCACCCGCGATTTTTAAATTTCCGATTTCGGATTCTGTTTGCGCTTCCTGTATTTTTTCCGTATGCGCCAGAATTTCGGTAAAATCCGATTTTTCCCGCGTAATTTTTTCTTCTTTTTTCTTTTTGCGCTGCAAGCCGTCGCTGACCGAAAAAAAAGGAGATATGTTTAAAGGATCCACTGCGGCCATTAAAACCCGTCCCGGGGCTCCGCAAAAGCTTTGCGGCGGATAGCTTTTGCGTCCTGCCATAAATCTTTTGCATCCGA
Source organism: Treponema sp. OMZ 840 (assembly GCF_050937815.1). Taxonomy (NCBI): domain Bacteria; kingdom Pseudomonadati; phylum Spirochaetota; class Spirochaetia; order Treponematales; family Treponemataceae; genus Treponema; species Treponema sp. OMZ 840. Next base: position 229,324 of record NZ_JACDIJ010000003.1, on the reverse strand, counting down.
AAACGCTTGTTCGTCGTCAAGGACAATGCAATGTCCTTGTATAAAAACATTTTCTTCTACCGTTATTTTTTTTGTAATGACATCGCCGCGGACGGATGCCGTTGAAAATAATTCTACCTTTTCCGGGGCCACAATATCGCCTTCGACAATACCGTTTATAACGGCGGCAAGGGCGGTTATGTTCCCGCGTACTCGTGCTTGTCTGCCGATAATTATTTTACCGGAGGTTTCTATATTGCCGTCTATATCGCCGTCAAGACGAATAAAGCCTTCAAGGTGCATATCCCCCTTGATAAAGGTTCCGGGGGCAATCAAAGTATTTACGGAAATATCGTCATATTGTGAAATCATGGAAGGCTCCCGTTATGCCGGGGGTTAGTTTTTGAGTTTAATATTAACGTATTTTGCCGGATCCACAACTTCGGAACCGATATGTACTTCATAATGCAAATGCGCCCCCGTTGAAACTCCGGAATTTCCTATCGTGCCGATAACGTCGCCTTGTGAAACGAATTGGCCCGTTTTTACCCGCGTTGACTGTAAGTGAGCGTAACGAGTGTAGTATCCGTATTTATGCTGAATGATAATGTAATTACCGAATGAAGCGTCATACGTCACCGTAACGACTTGTCCGTTTGCCGTCGAAATAACCGGATCTCCGGAACGATAAGTTGAAATATCAAGCCCTTTGTGGATATACCATTGTCCCGTAATCGGGTGAAGGGCTTGACCGAAAGGCATGGAAAAGTGCCCTAAACCGCCTTTTACCGGCCATACGTTCGGCGTATCGGAAAGCATTGCGCCTTGAATTTGCAACATTTTTCCGATTTGTTCTATAGGCTGCACCGCATTTTCAAGATAATTTGAAAGCTTACGGATATCGGCGCTTTCTTTTACCGAACCGTGGGCTATTTCCTGCATATTAAAAAGAGAAGAAAGGTCGCTGTTTTGGCCCGCATTTTTTGTAATCGACGTTTGATTGATACCGATAAGGGCAAGCGCTTGGCTGAGGGTGTTTTGAAATTGTTCGGCGGTTTGCAACAGGTTGTTGTTTTCATCGCGCAATTCATCCAAACTTGCGAGCGTTTTGCGGTTTTCTTCTTGAAGGCGTGCTATTTCCTGTGCGGAACCCGCATTGCGGCGGTTAAAATAGAAAAAGGAAATAAGGATGCCTAAAAACAATAAAGTTCCGGCACCCAAGGAAAAAATATTGGTTCTGAAATTGATTACTCTGCTTTGCGAATGCGGAACAATCATAATGGTCAGTTTTCGGTCGCAAAATTTAAAAACCGCAACCGTAAAATCGATTACTTTACGGAATATACCTGCAAAAAAAACCATTATTAAATGGACAAGGCTTTTTTCGAGTTTTTTATATGTACGGGTTCGGGCCACGCTTTTCTCCACATTATAGATACTTATTCCAGTATATCATCAGAAAACAAACATGTCAAATATAAATATCTAAGAAAATATTTAAAAGATTTGTTGACGATACACAATTCCTATGTTATCCTTATCGGTAGAGATGCATGAATTCTTAATATATGCAATTCTCCGGGGTCCGTGTTATCCCGTATAACCTGTTTTTGGAAGAAAGCCATGCAGTTTTTTGATACTCATGCCCATATCGGGCTTATTTACGAAGATCCCATTGAACAGTTGCGCGTTGTACAAGAAGCAAAACAAGCCGGCGTTACGCGGATTGTAAGCATTTGCAACAGCTTACATGATTTTTCTTATGTATACGGAAACTTAAAATCCGTGTCGGGGGTGTATCATGCCGTCGGGGTTGCGCCTTCGGAAGTAAACAATCCCGGGCGCGATTGGATAAAAACGGTTGAAGAAAATTTAAAGCTGCCGAATGTCGTCGCACTCGGCGAAACGGGTTTGGATTATTTCCGTAAATTCGGCGACAAACGTTCTCAAATAGAATTGTTCATTACTCAACTTGAATTGGCGGAAAAAATGAACATGCCCGTAATCATTCATAACCGCGATGCGGGCAAGGATATTCTGGATATTTTGTCGGAAAGAATTCCTTCGGCCGGAGCCGTTTTGCACTGTTATTCGGAAGATGCCGAATATGCAAAAAAAGCGCTAGATATGAATTTATATTTTTCGTTTGCCGGAAACCTTACGTATCGAAATGCGCGCAATTTGCATGAAACCGTATTGAATTTGCCGCTTGAGCGCATTCTTATAGAGTCGGAAAGCCCCTTTATGGTGCCGGCACAATTCCGGGGTAAAAGAAATATGCCTTCGTATATACCCTCTACCGTCCGGTTTTTAGCGGAAATGCTTGAAATCGATATGGAAGAGTTGGCCGCACAGTTGTGGAAAAACAGCTGCGCTTTTTTCCGCTTAAGCGAATAAACCGGCATAAACCGAATCGTATCCGCTATGCAGTCTTTTTATCGTCCCGTCGATATAGGTTCCCTTCATCTCGGAGGAAATCTTTTTCTTGCTCCCGTTGCCGGTTATTCCGACCGTGCGTTTCGCCGTGTTTGCCGTTCTTGCGGAGCGGATTTTGCGTATACGGAAATGGTATCCGCCGAAGCTTTGGTACGCGGGTCCGATAAAACGGCCCTAATCATGAAGCGTGCGCCCGGTGAAACCGCATATGCCGTACAGATTTTCGGTGCAAACGAAGACACTGTTGCCGAAGCCGCACGTATTGTATATAAAACGGTAAAACCCGAACTCGTCGATATAAACGCCGGCTGTCCGGTGCCGAAAATCATTAAAAGCGGTGCGGGTTCTTTTTTAACAAAGCATCCCGACAAATTGTATTCGATTGTGCGTGCGGCCGTGCAGGCCGTTCCCGTTCCCGTTACGGTAAAAATACGTTCGGGATGGGATGCGAATAACATAACTTGGCCGGAGGCCCTGGATGCGGCACTGGAGGCGGGGGCGGCGGCCCTCACGATTCACAGCCGCACACGGGCGCAGGGCTACGAAGGAAGGGCGGATAAAAGCGTCATTGCGGCGGCCGTTTCCCGTGCGGAAGGGAAAATACCCGTGTTTGCTTCGGGTGATATTTTCGGCCCCGAAGACGCGCGGGACGTATTTCGGCAAACAGGCTGTGCGGCCGTTATGTTTGCCCGCGGTGCGATGGGAAACCCCTTTGTTTTTCGCCAAACCCGTGAGTTTTTACAAACGGGCACATATACGGAAATTCCCTTTGCAGAGCGGGTAGAAGCCGCCTTTGCCGAATTGGAACTTTTGTGCACCGACAAAGGCGAAGAACTTGCATGCCGCGAAATGCGAAAGCGCTTTTGTGCCTATATAAAGGGTGTCGAAGGCGGAGCCTCTTTGCGCAAAGCCGTTGTTTCGGCTCAAACCGTTCATGATTATCGCGAAATCTTCGGAACGCTTATTGTCAAAACGGAATAATCCCTTTACAATGCTTATATGGCTATTTTGCAGCAGCTTATCGGCTTTTTAAAGTCCGTGTTCGGCGAAAACAAAAAAGCGGACATACCGACAAAGCAACAAATAAAAAGGCTGGAACAACAACTAAGGCAAATGCAGCCGCCGTTGTATAAAAACGGAGAACTGCTTCCGGCTTTCGGCGAGCTTATTTTTTTACTGTATACACATACAACTCCTTTTTTCAGGCTTTTAAATTTTATGGCGCCTGCAGAAAATATCCATATAAAAAACCGTATCTACGATATGCTCATTCAAACCGGATATTCGCCGAACGATAAGGTTAAATTGGCTTCTCTATCGTATGAAAGCCGTAAAGCAAAGCTCGAAAAAAGCAATAATATTCAACGGGATGTGGAATCACAAACTCACACGTTGGAAGAACTTATTCATGTTTTGCGTTCTTCAACATTTATTCAAATAGAGGATACTTTAAAAAAGCTTGAGCTGTTTTACGATTTATGTACTTTTAACTTTATCGGATTTTTAAAAATTTTTAACCCGACCTTCGACTCCCTTGATCCGCAAAATTCATTTGCTCCGGCGCCGATAGATAAAGCGACGAATTTTTTGCTTGATTTGTATTTTATTACATCCGCATTTCAAGTAAACGCTTCTTTAGCGCGCGCAGTTATGGCGATTTCGTCTTCCGTTCATGCCGAAAAAAAACTGCCCGCCGATGAGGTTGTCGTACATATAAAAAAAATAGCCGCGATTTTGACAAAGGTGCTTAACAACGAAACCCTTAAAGCCTGTATTTTGATAGCAAAAGACGACGCCTCTTTTAGACCGGATACCGCTTTTGTAAAGTCCGCACCCTTAGCCGACTATGCATCCCGTTTGCGCTCCCGTTTCCAATCCGAAGAACAGCGTATTAAAGTTGAACTGCAAGACCGCCAGCTTGAACGCGAACGGAAAGAGCTGTTCGGCGATTTGCCCTTGCAAACGCTTGCGTCATACAACGAGGAAAACAATAAAATATTAAAGCAGGATTCGGCGGTTTCCTTTTTATGGATAACGCCGATGCAAATAATAAAAACGTTTTTAATACAATTTTTTGAAGAACAGGTACGCGGTCTTTTAAACGACATTATTCTTGAAGGTTTTTTTAACAATCCCGAACAAAAAACGGACTTTTCGTCCACAGTATATGCGTGTACCGATACGCAGCGCATTTTAAATGCCTTTGAGCAATCCTTTGCTAAGGGGGCAAAAAACGATATAGGTCTTATACTCAGTTATGTAAACGACGGCCGAAAAGATCCCGAATTTTCACGCAATTTGGCGGTAATGGTAAATAACGTCAATGCCGAAGCGAAAAATTTTGTGCAAACGCAGGTATCGTATTTTTACGATTTGTATCGGTATATGCTGCTTCTTTCCGATGATGCGCGAAAATCCGTTCCGGAAGTGATTTCAAATATAAAATTTTTGTTTACATCTTCGCGCAATAGAAGCCGTGTCGATTTTCTCGAGCAAACGCTTCCGCAGTGGGCGGCTTTTTTGCTGGTAATGAAAAACTATGCCGTTATAGGCCAAGTCGAATTGCCCAGAAAAGAAAGCCGGCAAGCCGCCGAATAGTACCTGAACTATGAAAAAAAAGATAGAATATGTTTTATTGATTTTATTGTGCTTTTTCAGTGCCGGCGGCGGCATTCTTCGTGCACAAAATATGTTAAACTCCGAACTTTTGCGCTTTTCTTTATGGTTTCCGTACGATAATGTGCCTTCTTTGCAAAAACCGCTTCAAGCCGGCGATTCGGTATACGCGCAAGCCGTTGAACAGATAAAAATGCTTACCCCCTTTATGCTTGAAGGTCTTGTTTACGGGTGGAAATTCGTCTATACGCCGTCGGACAAACTGCGCGCCGTAGACGAGTTTTTCAGCGTAGAACCCGTAATACCTGTCGAAATCGATGAAAAACTCACTTTTACAAACGCAGGGTATCGAGCGGAAAGTTCCCGGGTGGAATGCTGGGTGGAGTACCGGCTTACGGAAAACATGATATCGCGGCGCAAGCGGTGGCAAACAACTTCGTTTCCGCGTATTAAGGGTATCGGATCCGATTCTATCGTAAACGAAAGCGACGGTATAAAAGAAGCGTGCCGCCAAGCTTTAAAGAATGCTGTCCGCAGCTATGCCCAAAGTTTGCTAAAAAACAAACCGAAAGAAATAAGCGGGACGGTGCTTTTGGTAGATTTACCCCGTTATTACATAAAGAGCGGGAAATACTATGCCGACCTTGATTTTTTTCTGTTTGTGAGTAAAATAGAAGGGTACACACAATTTTAGCGTGTGTGCGAATTTTCGGTTTTTGCAGCAAAAATTTGAAAATTCATCTTCCGATTTCCTATACTAAGGAGGAATTGTTATGAAAAAAATATTTTGTGTGTTAGCCGTTTTTTTGTGTGTCGGAGCCGTTTTGGCTGCACAAATTCCGGAAAATTTGAATGTTGTGAAAATAGAGGAAGACGGAAAAACTGAAAACGGGCTTCCGTATACCATCACTATTGAATACTTGCCCGCTACCGGTGAAGCTTTTTTTACCGTTACGATAAATCAAAGTATGTTTAATCAAGCCGATGCGATGATTGCAATCCGCGACCGTGCCATGAAGTTTATTGAAGAAACTCAAGAAAACGGCGTGCGTAAGTACTATCATTATGTATACAGGGGAGCCGATTCGACAAAATACGACGGCGCAAAGAAAAAGGTGTATTATACGTCACGTATCCGCTTTTTGGAAAAACAGGCGACGGCATATTAATTACGCACATGGATATACAGGGACTCATAAAAAATCTTCACCCGCTTGAAGTAAAGGTATTGCTGTCGTATACGGCAAACGACGAATTGACGGCCGCGCGCCTTCAAAAAGAACTCGGCTATAAAGAAGGGCACGCAAATCAGGCTTTTTCATGGCTTTCGGGTAAAGCGTTGGCTGTTGTGGCCAGCCGCAAGCCCCAAACCTATTACGAATTGACCGAATTGGGCATTCTTTTTTACACGGAAGGTCAGCCGGCCGAGCGTATTTTTAACTGCGTAAAAGAAAGGGGCGCTTTAAGCTTGCCCGAAATCGCATCTATCCTCCGGTTAGAAAATAAAGATGTCGGAAGCGCATTCGGTATGCTTTCAAAAGAAGGTGCTTTGGCGATGGACGAAGATAAAAAAGCCGTCGTTAAAGCGCCCGACCTGCCCGAAAGCGTTAAACTTATGGCATCTCTTATTAAAAAAGCCTATGAAGCCGAAAGCCGCCTTTTGGATCAGGATGCTTTAAGCGCCGATGAAGTAAAGATTATCGCGTCAGCCGCCAAAAAACGCGGCGCATCCGATGCCGCTTTCCGCATTGTCGAACGCGAAACGGTTGTATATAAACTTGCCGATGAAGCGGCCGCGGTTTCGCAGGCTTTAAAACAGGCGGGTATTACCGGCGCGGAAATCGGCGCTTTAAGCCCGAAAATTCTTGCAACGGGCGAATGGAAAAATGCGAGTTTCCGCTCATACAATATAAGTATTCCGCCCGCCCGTGTCATTCCCGGCCGCGCAAGCGCCTACGTGTCCTTTTTGGAAAGCGTAAAAGACAAGCTTGCGTCTTTGGGCTTTGAAGAATTCGACGGGCCCCTTGTGGAAACCGAATTTTGGAACAGCGATGCCCTGTTTATGCCGCAGTTTCACGCCGCCCGCGATATTCATGACGTGTATTATATAAAAAATCCGCAGTATGCAAAAAAAATAGACGAGCCCTTTTTGTCGAACGTGGCTTCGGCACATGAAACGGGCGGCGATACCGGAAGCCGCGGCTGGAACTACAGCTTTGACCGCGATTTTACCCGCCGCCTTATTTTACGCAGCCAGGGAACGGTTTTGTCGGCCCATCAGCTTGCAAAAGCCTCCGTTCCCGGAAAATACTTCGGCATAGCCCGCTGTTTCCGCTACGATAAGGTTGACGCCACCCACTTGTCCGACTTTTATCAAACGGAAGGCATTGTGCTCGGAGAAGACGTAAACTTAAAAACCCTTTTGGGCTTTTTGGAAATGTTCGCCGTCGAAATCGCGGGCGCTACGGACGTAAAATACGTTCCCGGCTACTTCCCCTTTACGGAACCCTCGGTTGAAGTCCATATCAAACACCCCGTTTTGGGCTGGTTTGAACTGGGCGGCTCCGGTATTTTCCGGCCGGAAGTAACCCGCTCGATGGGAGTAGACGTTCCCGTTCTCGCATGGGGTATCGGTATAGACCGTATGGCGCTTATGGCATTGGGAATCAACGATTTGCGCGATTTATTCAGTACGGACATCGAGCAAACCCGCCTGCGCCGCGCCGTGTATTAACTTCCGCGAACTTCCGCGCCGGGCGCGTTTGATTTTTGGCTTGACGTAATACGGAAACGTATATACAATTGTTATAATTGAGGTCGGAATGACAAAAATCAGTGATGACGGCAGGTTTGAATGGGATACCGATAAAAACAAACAAAATATAAAACGTCACGGCCTCTCTTTTGAACAGATTTTGTCCGTTTTTGACGACCCGTTTTTTCTCGAGCGTTATGACAAAGAGCATTCGAGCGAAACGGAAGAGCGCTATTTCGGCCTGGGGTGTATAACGGGTATTGTAGTTATTGCAGCATCCTATACGGAAACAAAGAGAATACGGATTATCTCGGCACGGCTTGCATCGCCGAAAGAAGAGGAGATTTACAATGAGTACTGCAAACATATTAACCGTTGAAGAAATCGTTACACTGAAAAAAAGACCTATAAATTTTTCAGATATTCCCGAACTGACCGATGCGCAGGCAAAGGAATTATATCCTAAAAATTGGAAACCGAAAAAGCAAGCCGTTTCCGTGCGGATAGATATGGATACGATAGATTGGCTTAAAGAACCCGGCGATAAGGGGTACTTACAGCGGCTGAATGCCGTACTGCGCTGGGCGCGCATAAAAGGCTGCCCTATAGAGCGGTTGTAAGCCCTGCGACAAGTGTAAAAAGACGAAAAAATGTTTGGGCGCTTTTTTATTGCTTTTTAATTGATTTGAAAAAAAGCGCCCAAGCCGATATTAAACCTAAAGCTGTTGTACGAAAAAGAACCGCCTGCAGCTTCGACATTGGCTTTCGCCTTTTTTATGTATGCCGGTTTATTTAAAGCCAAGCCGAACAGTGTCTGCGGCCGTAAAAAAAGCTTTCCGCTTTTTCCGACGGGAATATCCGCTCCCAAGCCGAAATCGAACCAATGCCTGTTCCAATCCTCTTGGGCTGCGGTATTGACTTCAAAATTCGTACCGCCCTCTTTATAAGAAAAAATAAAATCGCCCTCAAACCCCGCCTGCGGAAAAAGACGTATCGATTTCAGTTTAAAAGGATATTTTCCCAAAACGCCGAGAGTCATATATACGGTTGAAATATCCGAACGCAAAACCGTTCCCGTATGCAAATTTCTTAAATCCGTTTTTGTAACCGAACCCTTTATACCGAAGTTTATAACCGCATACTGCACATCTATAAAGGATTTAATTCCCCAAAAACCGATTTTTTGCGAATCTTTAAAGGTTTGAACCGGAAAAACGGCTTTCCAATCGGCATACTGATAGTTAAAATCGGTAAAAAAACCTATACCGTAATCCACGGCAAAAACAAGGACACTGCCTAGGCAAAACAAGAGGAGCAAAGCTATGATTTTTTTCATAATAATACTCCTTAATAAGCATGTATTCGTTTAAAGTATAGGTCATGATTTTTCAAATGTCAAATTAAATAAACCTTGACGCCATCCGTAAAGGGTGCTAGTATTAACACCGGAATGACGGAAAAACACGGGCGTTTTGAATGGGATTCTGAAAAAAACGAAATCAACAGACAAAAGCACGGTTTCGGTTTTGAAGAAATTCTGGAAATATTTGACGATCCTTTTTTTTACGAAATATATGATGAAGCCCATTCTACCGCTCTTGAAGAACGTTTTATAGGAATAGGAGAAACAGGAGGTATTTTAGTTATTACCGCCTGTTACACGGAGCGAAAAAAAATAAGATTGATTTCGGCCCGTGCTGCAACAAAAGCGGAGGAAAAAAGATATTATGCAAACAGGCAAAACTTTAACGCTTGAACGTATAGCCGAAATAAAGTCCCGCAAAATTGATTTATCCGATATTCCCGAAATTACGGAAGAACAATGGGAAACCGGATATTTAAAAAATCGGAAGGATAATAAAAATACAGCATCAGGAGAATATAAGAAAAAATATGTCTATGACAGAAACCGAATTTAATGAACGCGCTGCGGCTCTCGGACAAAAGAAAAAAGGCTTGGAGCGTAACCGCAATATTTGTGTACTCGTCGCCGTATTTTTAGGCTACAACGCATGGAAGAGTATCAGGGAGGGAACACCCCCTCTGTGGTTTTATTTTGCCATGGGTGCGATTTTAGCCGGGGTAATCGCAGTCGGCGTGTTCGGACATTTTTCGTCCGTACGGGCGGGAAAAGAGATTCAGGACTTATTGCTTTTGCGTGAAAAAGCCCGGCCCGGTTCTTCTTCTCATACCGAAGAAACCTTTTCCGAAGACGGCGATTCGGAAGTGTAATATAAAGACGCAAGGCTTTCCGGCAGCACTGCGGCAAAACGATAAAACCCCGGTTTGTCTTGTCTAAAAGCCGGCCGGGGTTTGGCGGTGTGCTATATTTCTACTTCCGTATCCGTGCCGGTTTTTTTGTACAATTTCCATTTATGCCCCTTTGCCGTGTCTACCGCAGCTAGCAGATCGGCAGGCTGTGTAAAATCGGTTACATTACCCGTTTCGCCTTCTTTGTACAATACGGCCTTCCCCTCCGTCCCGGCGGAAGTTCTATCCGGCAGGGTATTTAAAAGCGTTGTAAAGGCGTCTTTATTCAAGTCATTGTTATAACACTCTATTTGTTTTAAAGCGGTACAGTCTGTAATATTTATCTCGTTCAGTTTGTTCCCATGGCATAATACGGTTTGCAGCTGATTAAGACCGCTTATATCCAGTTTTGCTAATTGGGTACAGCCGGTTACGGTAAGCTCTGTAAGCTTATTTGACTTACAGTTTACTTCTGTCAAAGCCGTTAAATTACTGAGATTAAGTGCCGACAAATTGTTGGTTTCGCAGTCAAGCTTTGTTAAAGCGGTACAGCCGGTCAGCTTAAGTTCGGTAAGATTATTTTGCCAACACTCCGCTTTAGTCAAGTTGTTTAACCCGCTGAGGTCGAGCGATGTCAGCTTATTTTTTCCGCATTCAAGGCTTTCAAGATTTTTACATGCTTGTATATTAAGAGCAGTAAGTTTATTCTCCGCACATGCTAAATGGGTTAACTGCGAATCGGCAGGAAGAATAAGGCTGTCCAGCAGATTTTTATTGCAGGTTAAGCTTGTAAGCGTTTTACATCCTGAGGCATTTATTTTCAGCACGGCTTGGTTAGGACAGTTTAATCCTATAATATCGGCACCGGTTTGAGGCTTTAAGATGATGATTCTGTTTTTTGCCGTTACATTTTCGTATGTATCATGCGGAACGGAAGATGCGGTACATTCTTCGAGTTCAATCGGTGTGCCGTTACTGCTTTTTACGTTAATATTTATCGTCTTTTTATCCCGACTTACTACCAGCGAAATACCGCCTTCGACATAGGGTGCAGAATCCTGTGAGCCGGGGTTGATGCCGGGGCCGGGCCGCTCATTATGGGGGCAGGCGGTGTACAACAACAGTACACAGAGGCTGAAAAAAGCCGCAGTTTTAATGTTTTTCATCATATTACTCCTATAGAATTATAAACTAAAAAAAAGAGATGTCAAGATAAAAACGGGCGTAAAGCAAAAACCAAGACAATAACAAACTTATATATCATAGCCTCAAAAAAGAGCAAAACATTGATTTTTATACTATATATATGTTATAATATAAGTATTACAAAATATTCATTTTAAAATACAAGGAGTAATCGCTATGAAAAAAATATTAAACGTAACGGCCGTAGTGTGCCTATACGCAATTCTGCTTGTTTCCTGTGAACAGCCGAGTATCAGACAAAGCGCTGCGCCGCACACGGGGAACGCTGCCGATGCGGATCTGTCACAGATAAACGGTATTTCCGAACGTGAATTAAGCATGCTTTTTTCTTTGACACGAACTAAAATCACCGCCTCCGATGCGGCAAAAAAAATAGCCGATTCGGCCGGACAAAAAAAAGGACAATTCACCTTCACCGAAGCCGAAGCCCTTGCCTATGACGATGAAAAGGGTACTTTTACCGTAAAAGTAAAGGGCACAAAGGGACTCACGGGAAAAGAATTTGAAAAAGAATTAACCCTTACGGGCTTCGAAAATCCCTATGCAAAGATTTTTCCTTCGCTCAGTGAAGCGGAATTGGATTTTTCGGACGCTATAGAACACAACAAAACAGTGGATACCTTTATTTCGGATGCGGCCGGTAACTCCGCTCTTTTAAAAAAGCTGTCTTTCAGTGATAATAATACCGGCTCTCTCAGCTTGGGAGTTCATGACCGTTACAACTTAGCCGCGGCATTGGAAAAAAACGGCGATAAAATAAAAATAAAACCCGAATATAAGGTTAAATACTTAAAAAAAGAGGCGGGCGGCAGTGAAACTTCAACGGAAACGGATAGAAGTGCTTTATTTGCACACTTGGGAACCGACCTTACAAAGCCCTATTTTTCTAAAGAAGATGTGTTTAGGTATCTTATAAACAAAACCGATGACGGCATTATCAATGTATCTGCCGATGTGTTCGGTTCGGAATATTATGCTTTTGCAAAGCACCTTAGGGTAACCCCTGCGCGTCTTATAAATGATGCCCACATACAAACAATTATGGCCCGTTATAATCGGGAGGGCGGACAGTTCAATATGGAGATGGATACGGCTTTGTTTCATCCGGAAAACGAAGGTATAAAGGCGGACGATATTGAAGGAACTCTGGAAATAACTTATTGTATTGCCGAAAAGGAACAAATCGCAGAAATGCTTTCTTCCAAACCCGACCCTTCCGTACCGCGCATAACCGTAACAAAAACGGCAAAGGCGGCAGGGTTTAAAAAGGTTCCTAAAGACAATATAGCGTCTTTATTTAATTTTTCCGTAAAGGTAAAAGACGACGCAAATTCGCGTCAAAAATGGCAAAATAAAGTTTTTGAAAACTACCGCTTTTTATCGGAACAACACGATACCGAAAGAGGGATGACGATGTTTGCACTGGAAAATCCCTTACAAAAGACAGCGGTTTCCGCATTTTATTTGGAAGTAAACGGCAGGGAACCTGAAGACGTTTTAGCCTTTAACGAGCCTATATCCTTTTCAAAAACGGCGGACGGTAAACATATTTTTATAAAACATGTTTATTTGAATAAAGAAAGCGGAAGCGATAAACTCAAAATACATATAAAGTTTACCGGTGAAGGCGAAGAAATCGCTTTTGAAGTAAGTCCGGAATATGTCATCGGGGGATAGAGTATGACAAAGAAAAAAACAAACAAATATACGGCAGCCTTGGGCGTGCTTATTTTTATTATTTTAGCGGCAGGCTGCCCCAATTCGGGAGCACCGAAAGGCGGTGCAAATCAGCAAAAACCCCAAAAACCGAATCAGGGGCAAATACAGCCGGGCGATTTGTTAAAAGAGGATATTATGAGCGCCTTTGCTTTAACAAAGGGAAATATAACCGCCTCCGATGCGGCAAAAAAAATCCGTGATACGCCTCCTTTTGCGGGTTCGGGGCTGACGTTTACCGAAAAAACGCTTACCGCCTACGATGATAAAGCCGGAACCTTTACCGTAAAGGTAAAGGGCACAAAACGCGGAAAGTCCTTTGAAAAAGAACTGGCCTTTACAGGCTTTACGCATCCGTATGCAGGTACGACACTCGGTTCTCTGTATACGCCGGGTAATGTCTTTGTATTTGATAAGGCAATAGAAGAAAATATACCGCTTGAGAGATTTATTGACGATGCCAATGCGGCTCGGGGTGAGGGGTTCGTTTCCTTTTCGTACTCTTTGAACGCAGGCAGTAAGACGGTTGTATCGGGAAAACACTCCGCATACGAACTTACCGCCCGTCTGACAAAAGTGCATGGCGATAAAGTGAAAATAATGGCGGATTATAAGACTGTATATAAAAAACTTTCGGGCGGGAATGAAAGCGTTGAATACGGAACTGTTTCTACAAAAACGGCGAAAGAGAGCGAATCTTATTTTACCCAAGATGACGTACTTAAATACGTATTCGGCAAAACAAACGACAACTTTGTAAAAGTCGATACAAATAAATTTGCTTCATCCTATTATGCGATGTCCAAATTTTCGAATAGCAGTGCCGTACAGTTTGATACGGCGCAAATTCAAAAATATGTTGATTTATATAAAACACCGGGAAAATATTTGCAAATAAATATTGAAGCGGGTATAAATAACCCGAAAAACGGCGGTATTGAAGCAAACGATTTTACGGGAGAGTTGACCGTCGATTATTGTATTGCAACCGCAGACCAATTGACCGCACAAAGCGGTATTCTACACAGCAAAAAAATTACTAAAAGCGGGCTTCAAAAAATAGACAGTGCAGAAGACGCATTACGTAACCACTTTACCTTTACCGTTGTCTTATCGCCGCGTACCAAAGAAACCAAAGAGGCATGGACTGCTAAATCCTTATCACAAAATACCCGCTTATTCTATGTTGATGAAAACGCTCATAATCCCGTCGGTGTTTTGACCAATCCTCTGCCTATGAGTCCTTCTACACAACCGTCCGTAATAAATCCGTTCTATTTAACTTTGAACGCTGACGGGGATATTGGTGCAACGCTCGGTTCGGGTAATTACGGTTTGTCAAAGGATACCAATAACCGCGACATATATATTAAAAGTATTTCGCTCGATAAAACAGCCGGAAAAAATGAGCTGGAAGTGAGTATGGAGTTGTGCGGCGGCAAGATTGTCGGAATGACAACAACGCCTCGTTGAGGACACTAAGGTACAATTGCCGCGAAGGAGTTTTTTTATATTTGAAATACGGAAACAAAAAATACGGTAACATAAAAGCATATAAGCGGTTTATCGCGTGTACGGGAATCTGTATCGGGGGGCTTTTGCTTTGCAGCTGTCCTGCGGGAATAGACAAGCACCGTGAACCGCATTTTTCTCATAAAAAAAGCGTGCCGCCCCTTGCGGAAAATAAAGAAATCCTTCCCCGCCCTGAAAGCGGAACGCTTCCTGCAAAACCGCCTTTTACGGGTACGGAAGAAGAGCGTAAAAAAATCATCTTTGAGCGTATGCTGAATGCCGTGCTCCGCTTTGAAACGGACGCGGATGTAAGCGAATTCGCTATCGGCTGCGGCAGGGAAAATGAAGAACATAAGACCTTGTATAATGAATTTTTAAGGCGGTATCCGTTTGTGTTTCACATAGTCGAAGACGGCGGTATCGCTTATAATTACAACCCGCACAACGAAAACGAACTTACCAAATACCGTTTTGATTATAAGGTGTATCCGCACTCGCTTGAACGGTACTTCGCCCGGCTTGAAGCGGGTATTGAAGCCTTTTACGGGCATTTGCGCGAACCGATGACCGATGCCGAAATAGCCTATACGCTGCATAATGCGCTTGCCGAAAAAACCGAATATAACGACGGAATGCATTCGGCGGACACCTTCGGAGCTTTGATAGACGGTAAGGCGATTTGTCAAGGCTACAGCCTTGCGTACAGAAGACTTTTACGCGGAATAGGCATTGAAAGCGATTTTGTAGACGGCCCTTCCCCGAACGATCCTCAAGGACATATGTGGAACAAGGTGCAAATAGACGGCAATTGGTATAATTCGGATCTGACATGGGACGATAATGCCGAAGCGTCGAAAAAGGCGCGTTCATATTCGTTCGGAACATATTTTTTAACGTCGGACACTATGTTTTACGGTGTTCTCGGTCATCTTCGTCCGGGAGCGCAGTCTTATACCCAAGCTTGTACCGACACAAAATACGATTCCTCCGGCGGGATTTTCAGACGCGGCGATGAAAAAACACCCCCGCTTTATCACGAAGGTTTTTGGTACTGGCTTTCTCATACCGATAAAACAATATATAAAAGCCGCTTTGACGGAAGTGAAAAGACCGCTCTGTATACATTGAAAAATAAGCTAAACAATTATGCATACAAACGGCTGGAACTCGGAAAAAGCGGCTTGTATTTTATCAATACCGATCCCGCACAGCCTAAAAAAGACTATATTCACAGTATCGGCTACAGCGGGGGCAATGTACAAAAACATGCGGAAATCCTTTTTGCCCAAGTGCTGGAAAATACATCTTTGGTAGGGGAAGACGATAAACTCACCGTTAAAAGAGGAAAAAACGCTTTACGCGGAGAACTTATGCTTTCAAAAATGAAAGACGCATACTATCACGGTAATGAAGATTATTTTACGCCCCAAGCCGAAAACCGCAAAAAATTTACCGAAACCATAAAAAAAGCGGAAAAACTGGTAAACCAAGCGGATGTATCCGATAATGAAGCGGAAAACTTGTATAACATATTACGCGATATGCGCAAAAATTACAGTTATAAATAATATTTTTAAGGAGATTTTAATATGAAAAAAATTAAAACACAGTTAATAGGCGCGGGAGTTTTACTTTCAGTTTTATTTTTTTTAACAGGCTGCCCTAATACATCAACGCTCAAGCAATACACGGTTACTTATAGTGCCGAACCTTCGGAGGGCGGTGAGATTACCGCAAGAAGAAAGGACAACGGGGCGACCGTTACAAGCGGAAGTCAAGTATACGAAGGAACGGAAATTATGTTTACCGCAACTCCGGCGGCTGCGACAGGGGCGAGTAAGGGGTATTATATATTGGGGTGGAGCGGCGAAGGTTTAAAGGTATCGTCCGATAAAACAACCGCCGAGCTGACCGTAAAAAAAGACACCGAAGTTAAGGTAATGTTTCAGGAATATCTTATTCAAAATCCTAACTGGGAGGCGGCAGGCATACTGAAACATAAAGACGGGAAATCCGAAAAGTTCTATCTGGTAATCAGCGATACTCATACTCTTACTGTTTTTGATAGCTCATTGGGACTAGAAAGCTCTAAGGTTGCACGGATAAACTATAATCCTAACACCAAAATCCTGTCTTTTTTACAGGATCAAGGCGGCACAGGGTCAATCGAATTTACATCCATACCGCAGTCACCGCTTCCTGCCGACTGGACGATACGGTTAGAAAATGTAAAAGTACAGGATTTAGAGCTGTCCGATCAAACGGCAACAATAAACGTTACCTTTAATAAGGATAATTTTATACATTAAACGGATTATACTATGAAACAATATACAAAAAAACATAGACCAAGGGGCCGGCTTTTTTTAAACCTTTTCGGGGTGTCCGCCCTTATTTCGGTTTTAGCACTCGGATGTTCGGCCCCCATAAAGCCGGAGCCGTTAAAAGTCCGGCATACGGTACAATTCGGAGTTGAAGGCGGAGGCGGCCGGCTTAAGGCGGCGGTTGACGGAAAAAGCATTGCATCCGGTGCAAAAGCCGTAAGCGGCAAAACCGCCGTTTTTACCGCTGAGCCGGGAGAAGGCTACCTTGTTGCAGACTGGAATGTTACCGGCGGCACGATAATATCGGGAAAAAACGAGGGCGATTTAACCGCCACGGTAAAACTTACATCCGATACGTCGGTAAAGGTATCGTTTAAACAAAAGCCCGCTTCGGGACAACCGCCGGCATCTTCCGATCAAGGTACGGTTCCCGTCAACAATATAACTTTTAAGGGAAAAGATACGCAAGACGGTACGGAATTTGCGATAACGTATTCTATGAATCTTGAACTGAATAAACCGTATCGGCTTATCCCCGTTTTCGACCCGCCGGATGCTTCGGATAAAACCCTTCAATACGAGGTAAAAAAAGGCGCTGTTTCCGTTACCTCCGAAGGAATTATTACGGTAAACGGCATCGGAAGTGCCGAAGTCGCGGCGAGAGCGTCAAACGGACGCGAGTACACTATATACTTTAACATTAAAGACGATTATACCTTTACGGTTGAAGGTAAAACGGAAATAAAACACAGCCGCGATGCTTTTACCGAAACGCTCGCTATTGGAAAAAAATATAACAGTACCAAGTATGTGCTGACGGTTAATCCTGTAGTACCTTGGCTGACTGTGGAAAAATCAGGCGAAAATACAAAAAAAGAAACGCTTACGCTCCGTATTGCCGAAAATAAAGCACCCGTGCCCAGAACGGTTTCGCTGACTGTTTCAAAAATAGAACCGGTTAGACGAGGAAAGCAACAACAAAAAACAGTACACACGCTGACCATTACCCAAACGCCAAACCTCGTTGACCCCAAGCTTATTACAAAGTGGGTGCACGGCATTACACCTCCGGCGGAAGGCGAAATTAAAACGGAAATAGGAACGGATGTGCGTTACCGCAAATGGGAAGAAACCGCACATACCACATGGTTTAATGCCCGCAAGCTCCGCTACACGCAAAACTATCGTTCGGTTACGGATGCCAATATGTGCTGGGCAATGTCTACCTCCGACCTTTTACATTGGTGGATACGGGAAAACAAGGACAACCTTGAACGCTATATGCAAAAAAAAGGAATTACGTCCGATAAAGACGAATATTCATATTACACGGGCGAATACAAGGGCGGTTTGGGCGATATAGGCGAAAAAGATAAAAGCAGCATTGCAAATGTATTCCGCAAGGGGTACGGCGATGTCGGGTTACAGTTACACACCGCCGTTAATTGGTATTTACGCGGCGTTTCCAACGGTTCACAAAAGATTGCTCCGCCCGGTATTGTGCAAGACGTATTTACGGGACAGGAAGATTTAAACAAGCTGATAGAAGTCCGTTACGCACATAACAAAAAAGAGTTTGAAGATATGATAAACGGTGCTTTAAATGACGGACATGCTATTGCAGTTGTTATAAAGCCGAAAACCAATATTATCGATCCGCTGCATGTCGTTACCGTTTGGGGTGTTGTCTTTGACGAAGACGATAACATCGTTGAACTGTGGACTTCCGATTCCAATGACAGAAACTCGCATATCGTAAAGTTCGGCGTATATTATCCTGATGGAATACCGCATAAAATAAACTATGCTGCTCCGAACGATAAGGGAGACACCCGCATTGAAGAAGTGGCTGTTATGAAATCGGCAAAAGAACAATTTAAAACATGGCTGGATGCCGCGAACTGAAAATTGCGAGTTTTCAGAAAGATAATATCAGCACGCTGCATAATGCGCTGCGGATATATTAAGGAGATTTAAATGAATAAAAAACGGCTCTTATATGCGGGGTTATTAGGTGCTCTTACGGCGGTCATTGTACTGCTTGCCGGCTGTCCGAATAGTCTTGCAAAAACAAACTCTTCCGGCAGGGATACTGTCAAACCGCACTCGGGGCAGGGGCAAAAACCGGACAATTCCGGGCAGCCCGCTCCGTTTATACCGAAGTATGTTCCGGTAACTGAAGTTATTCTTAACGATGTAAATGATAAGCCCATACCTGATACCATAGTAATTAACGTAGGCGAACAGTATAGATTGAAGTCCGTTATTAAACCGGAAAATGCTACAAATAAAGAAGTAGAATATAAGTATGAGGAGAATCTGGTTTCAGTTACGGAAGACGGTCTTGTTACAGGCAAGAAAAAGGGACCCGCAACCGTTAATGTTTGGGTCGACGGTAAAAAACGTACTTCTATCGGTTTCCAGATAAAGGACGATTCCTCCGTTACGTTCGATAAAACGGAAATAAAAACGGACTATACGGCCGGCTCGGCTGCGGTGGTTATTACAAAAAAATCCGCTCTTTCGGTATATCATTGCAGCCTTAGGTATGCCGATGAAAAGGGCGATTGGGTGGAGCATACATCCGTTTCGGTAGAGAATATTGATACAATTACCGTAACGCTTAAAGAAAATAAATCGCTATTTGAACGAAGGGCTTATCTTGTGTTTAAAACCGATAACAGTGATAAGGCAAAACTCATTCGTGAAATACCGATTATTCAACAGGCTCATCCCAATCCCGTACTTAAAACAAAGTGGGTACAGGGTATTACTCCTCCTTTAAAAAGCGACCTCAAAACTGAACCGGCAACGGATGACAGGTACCGCAAATGGGAAGAAACTGCAAGTACAACATGGTTTAATGCACGGAAGCTGTGTTACACGGAAAACTTTAAAGCGGTGCAGGATAATCAGATGTGCTGGGCAATGTCAACCGCCGACTTAATTCACTGGTGGATGAGGGAAAATAAGGATAACCTTACCCGCTACATGCTAAAAAAAGGCATAACAGCCGGTACGGAGGAATATAAAATATATGCAGGCGAATACAAGGGCGGCTTCGGTGATGCAGGTGAAGGTGAGAAAAGCAGCGTTGCAAACGTATTCAGAAAGAGTTTTCCCAATACGGGAGCCGATTTAAATACCGCCGTTAATTGGTATTTACGCGGCAATACCAGCCCTCTCCAGAAAGAGGCTCCCCCCGGTATTGTGAAGGACGTATTCGGCGGACAAGACGATTTAACAAAACTTATTATAAGCAGGGCGGTCAAGACCAAAGCAGAGTTTGAACAGATGATAAAAAAAGCTCTTAACGAGGGGCACGCAATCGCTGTTATCATCAAACCGGCAAAGAACGTTGTTGATCCGCTTCATGTTGTTACTGTCTGGGGTGTTGTTTTTGATGAAGACGATAGCATCGTCGAGCTGTGGAATTCCGATTCAAACGATGCATATTCGCATATCGTAAAATTCGGTGTACATTATCCGGGCGGGGTTCCGCATAAGATAAATTACGGTGCCAAAAACGATAAGGGCGATACCCGCATTGAAGAAGTAATTATTATGAAATCGGCAAAAACGCAATTTACAACATGGCTGGATAGTAATAATTATTGATAAGAAAGAGGGCTGTCTGAATAGACTTTAACATTTCAGACAGCCTTTTTTTATTTTTCGATCCAGCCCCGGGAACGCTCCACGGCACGCTGCCAGCCGCGGTACAGGGCTTCCCGTTTTTCTTCGCTCATCGCAGGCGTAAAATCGCGGTCGATTTGCCGGTGCGCAAGAATGTCCGCTTTATCCTTCCATAAACCGACTGCAAGACCTGCTAAAAAGGCGGCTCCCAGGGCGGTGGTTTCGACATTTTTAGGCCGCGAAACCTTTGTATTCATAATGTCGGCTTGGAATTGCAGCATTACATCGCTGACGCTCGCACCGCCGTCTACTTTCAAGGAAGTAACGCGCTGTCCGGCATCTTCTTCCATACAGTCGATAACGTCTTTTACCTGATAACAAATCGCTTCCAAAACCGCACGGCATATATGGGCTTTTTTTACGCCGCGCGTAAGACCTATTATCGTACCGCGGGCATACATATCCCAATAGGGAGTTCCCAAGCCCGTAAAGGCCGGAACAATGTAAGCACCGTTGGAATCTTCCACGGATTCGGCCAAACGGTCTATTTCCGGAGCGGAAGAAATCAATTCCAATTCGTCGCGCAGCCATTTGATGGTAGCGCCGCCCATAAAAATACTGCCTTCCAGGGCATATTGAACTTCATCGTTTATACCGAGGGCGATTGTTGTTAAAAGTTTATTTTTGGACACAACGGGTTTTGTTCCCGTGTTCATAAGCATAAAACAGCCGGTGCCGTAAGTGTTTTTTACGTCCCCCGGATAAAAGCACCCCTGTCCGAACAGGGCCGCCTGTTGGTCGCCGACGGCCGAAGCAAGGGGAATCGAAAATCCGCACACGGCCGCATCGGTTGAGCAATAGATTTCGCTTGAATTGGCCACACGCGGCATCATACACTCAGGTATGTCCATGAGCTTTAAAAGGTCGGGGTCCCAGCCGCCGGCATAAATATTGTAGAGCATAGTGCGGCTTGCGTTTGTAACATCGGTAACGTGGCTTTTTCCGCCGCTGAGCTTCCAAATAAGCCAAGTGTCTATCGTGCCTGCAAGGATTTCGCCGTTTTCGGCACGGCGGCGCAAACCGTCCACATTATCCAAAAGCCACTTGATTTTTGTCGCCGAAAAGTAGGCGTCAAGCAAAAGGCCGGTTTTTTCGCGCATTACCTCATTTAAGCCTTCGCTGCGCAGTTTTTCGCACAAGGGGGCGGTTCTGCGGCATTGCCATACGATGGCGCGGTGTACGGGCTTTCCCGTTTCTTTTTCCCATAATACAACCGTTTCCCGCTGGTTTGTTATGCCCGCCGCAGCGATGTCCGAAGCCGCAATTCCCAAGCTTTGTTCGGCTTTTTTAACGACATCTTTCATTACATCCAGCTGACATTGAAAAAGTTCTTCGGCATCATGTTCAACCCAGCCCGGCTGCGGATAATATTGCGTAAATTCCCGGCTGCTTGCAAGCAAAGGAACCGCATTTGAATCATACAAAATACAGCGGGAACCGGTTGTTCCCTGATCGAGTGCCAATATATAATCTGCCATATTACTATTGTATCACAGGATAAAAATTTTACAAGGGCAAACCGTTTTAGTTTTTACAATTTACGCCGGGTTATTTTTCCGTTGTGTTTTATGTTTTGCGGGACAAAGTTTCCGCAAACCTCTTTAAAAACAGAGCACAAGTGCCCTGCAAAATTCATTCATCCAATTCTTTTGCCAGCAGCCAAGGATCCAAGTCGTCTTTCCAATTGCTTTTGGAAAATTCGATATACCAAAACCGGCAGATTTTAAATGTACCGTAATCGGCATCTTCAATTTCCAAAACCGGAATTCCCGTTTTTTTATCATAACGGTATATTTTGTGTTCTTTTACGTTCCCGTCTTTATCTTTACAAGTCATTTCACTAAGCTTTCCGTTTTTATTGTATCGATAATTGTACACCAGATTCGGATATGTTTTTTGAATGACATTACCTTTTGCGTCATATTCGCATGTCCATTCGAACACCTCACCTTCCAAAAGATTTTTTCCGATTCCCTTTATAACTTTTTCACCGTCGTATACATATTCAAATTTGTATTCAAACTCTTTATCGGTATTGTCTTTTTGATATAGTATGTTCCCGAAATTGTCGTATTCGTAAAGGGAAACGGATGTTTCGTTGTGCCCGTATTTTGTTTCGCTGCGAATAAGTTTTCCTGCCGCATTGTATTTTTCATGTTTGACGTAGTCCGGATGTTCGGTTGTCGGCACATAGCTGTAACGGAGGGCAGTTGTAACCGCATCGGTTCCGTCTTTTGTGTCCGTATAAACCGTTGTGTGCTTATTAAAGATTCGGCTGCGTTTCGGATCGACTTTCCATTTGCCGTCTTCTTTAAACATTTTCGAATCGTAAAAACAAGCTTCAACCAATCGTCCTTTTGTATCATATTTAAAAGTTTGTGTATTGCGAATCATATCGGTTTCGTCGTACCACATCATGCGGGCAACCTTGTTTCCGTTTTTGTCAAAATAATTTTCTTCGATATTCGCCTTGTTTTCATTGAATTTGCCGGTAACTTCATCTTTTACAAAAAAACGTTGATAGGTTGCATAGCCGCCTTTCGGAATTGTTTGTGTGACATCTACAAAGCTGTCTTCCTCTTTTTCACCCTTTTGGGCTGCCGGAAGATTTTGGGCTTGACGGTTCATTTGAATAATCAGGTTTTGTCTTTGAATTACGGTTTCATCCGGATCTTCCAAAACAAAATCGCGGCCGTACATATGAAGTTCATTGTTCATCACATACACAATATTTCCGTAAAACCAAATAGGATCGCCGAGCTTATATTCTTTGCTGAAATATTGGGCAAAATTTTCGGGAAAATAAATGTGTATCTTCAATCCGTCAAATTCAACAAGGGCTTCCAGATTTAAGTTGTTAAAATATTGATTGTGAATGATTTTTTCACTTGCATCGGTAATCTGATGTTTTTGTGCCGGATAAGCGTTCATTACGGTTTTGATTTTTATCGGTACGGCCGGGAAGGTATCGGCACCGGAAGAATTTGTTTTTGTAACAATCTCTTCAAGACTTTGTGAAATGCCGTCAGGAAATACTATTGTATCGCGTTTGGATAAAACGGGACGGAACGTAAGATATTTGGCAACAGTCGGTGTAAGACTTTCCACTCCGTAATACCAATAGGAGCTGACTTGCAGGGGCAGGTGTTGTGCGCACAAAACAAGGTGAGGATCCAGATTTCCGATACGGATAACAACGGATACCGTATCATTGCCGATACCGAGAATTTCATTTGCTTCAATACTAATCGGATTTTGTATGCTTGCTTGAGTGAATTTTGCATCCGGAATTATATTCGAATATAACAATTGATAGTCGCTGCTGTGAATTTTATTTTTATAATAATAATCGATTCGGTAGCGTATAATTACAACACCGTTTGCCAGTTCTTCAGGAATATCCATAGAAGATTTTATATTTGTTTTTACATCTTCGCCTGCATAAATTACCTGTCCTGAAACAATGCTCGGAACCGGTTCTTCTTTGCCGATTCTAAGATCCGCTTTCGGAATGGTAAAATTCTGTGCCGAACAAAGTATCGATACGCAAAGCGCAATCAATACCGATAAATTTTTTTTCATTGTGTGTTCTCCTGTTTGTAGTGTCTGAAAACATCTCCTTTTCAAAGGGGCGATTAATAGACAATAGGGTCAAATATATTTCCCAAGGATAAAACCCATGTAAGCATATTTAAAAAGAAAAACAAAATTCCAATTATATACAATGCATAATAACATAGCATCCGACATCGCCCGGCCTTGTGTGTATGTGATATTGCGAACCGGCTTTTGCCGAATAATTTTGCATGGCAATCTCCTCCTAAAAAATCAAAAAGAAAGTGTCAAATTTTATTTACTTTCTTTGAGTATTCATTATAAACCTGTTTTAAGGATTTGTCAGCAGTGTAATTCCGTTTCTTGTGAGTACGGACAGCCGGATTGACACTTATTGAGAATAGGGACTATATTTATGGTTAAACGCATGAAGAAGCAAATAAAAATTCAATCGGACTATGGCGGCAAAAAATTAATAAGGATATTTTTAATGTGGTGGTTTATAAAAAAAAACGAAGAGAATGATATTTATGTTACCTATACTTACGGTTATGAATCGAAAGAGCTTACGGGATTATTTTCTGTTGCAAAAGACTTCTCCCATTATAATATCTTTAAATATGCAAAAAATCATGACTCGGATGATTTTAGAACACTCTTTTGCCAACCTTTGTTCTCAACACTAAGAGATTTAGGCTTTGTCGATAGTTATCAAATAGCTATCGGTTAAAGTGTGCCGTTTTATGCGGATATGTTCCGTGATTAACAATGCTTCTTTCTGATCAGTTTCATCAAAAAGGAGGTTGCAAACTTCCCTAACACCAACAGATCGGATTACCGGTTTCTTTTGAGGCCTTTAATAAATTCATAAATACTTCGTACTCATATTTCAGTTCGTTCTGCATATAAAAGGTTTCTTTTTTATATGAAAGTTTTTGCTTATTATGATTTCTGAAAAAATTTAAATCAAAAAAGATTGTTGATTCGGCTTTTTGAGTTCTGTCCTTAAAAATAAATCTACGGTTAATGATTCGTTCGACATTAAAGCGTGAGGATCGGAATATAATTTCACCGTGTTTTTCTATTCTGAATACATCATTATGTGAATAGAGTTTGTTATTTTCATTTTCACAAAGCAGGACATCCTTATTTTCAGGCATTAGGTACGACGAATGGTTGTCGGATGAGAAGGGAGAATCAGGGGTATTGACGATCTGATAAACGGTTATCTGCTGTTTGATTAATTTATCCAAATCGCCGCGGAATCGTTCGTTGTATTCCATCGGCATAAATCCGTCATTACTGTGCGGTAATTGAGATGTCAGTACCGGAAACTCCCTTTCTCCGCCGAGGCATTCGATACATGTCCGGAGCCATCCCATTCCGGCTATGTTTCCGATTCTCTCCGAACAATATTTCATGTTTTCGTGTTCACAGGCGTACTCTTTCCAGTTATAAAATTCATCCCGCATATCAAAGGCAAGGTCATGATTTTTTGCCAGCTCTTCGGGCAGTTCAAGTTCCGGGCCTTCAGGATACAGTTTTACATATTTTGAGTATCTAAAAGGTTTTGTCTTACCCTCTTTAAAACAATTACAACGTACAAATGCATCATATCCCATATTCCGGTCATTATATCTCGAAATTGTCCTGTCCGCAATCCGTCCGTTTGGGTAAATTGCACAAAACGCCTCAAATTTGTTCAAAATGAGGGAAAACGCTATTCCCTTGCGTGTACATAAGGGTGCTGCGGATATCTTTATTTTAACCTTTATCTTTTATGAAAATGTAAAGAGGGCTTTTATACTTCTCCGGTACCGACAAATCGGGTTACCGGTTTATATTCAAGCTACGGATCAATTTCGCCGTTGCATTATAGTTATGATAGCGCTCATAGATACTTAATTGATTTTTATCGTTCAATGATAAAATCGCTTCATACCAATATGCAATTAGGGCACGTCTGATTCCTGCTAATTCAAATAATTTCTTTATCTCTCCAAAGGAACCTTCAAAAAATAATGCGCAGGCTCTCGGCAATGCCTTTTTATAAGAATCGGTGTCTATAAAGCCGTTTCGGGTTTTAAGCCATTTTTTTATTTCGGGAAAATCTAAGTTCAGCTTATCAACTAACAGCATATTTATTTGGGGCCTATCTTTTTTAGGTATAGATGAGAATGCCGCTTCCGTCTCTCCGATATTTATCGTAAAAAAACGGCCGCCGTTGGTCGAAGGAAATAAATTTAGTGTCCAAACCCCTTGTGAATCAATCCAGTGAACAAGACCTGAGAATAAAAACAGGTTTGTTACATATTCAAGTAAATTTTCATCTTGAAAAAATCTGTCAACCTTGGGTTTGTATACAATCTGTTCTTCGGGTAATTCATTTAAAGCGGCTGAAGCTTCTTGTACGGATAGAAAAAACAATTCTTTTTGTCCGGCCGTTTCTTTATTGAGTACGCTTTTAAATCTATAGTGCAGGCTATGCTCAACAAAGCGCCAGTCCCGTGCCTGTCTGAAATCGGCTAAACTCCATATACCCAACGATCTATAGGGTTCGGTTTTGTTTATCTCTTTTATTCTTTTGATCGGAGGAAAGTCGGTCCCCCGATTTTTATACACGGAGAATTCTTTGACTCAAGAATGTAAACATATCCTTTTTTATTTTTTGTTTTCATTTGTAATAACGGCTCTGCAAAATCTTTGGAAGCGGTTTTCCCCTTAATTATCGGTTTTGCTGGATTATATCCTGAAAAGACTTTATCCCCAATCAGACTTTTGTTATAAATTCCACAGGTCTCTTCCCTGTGTCCGTAATTACAGGTTATGCCGGAATCAGCTGCCGATATTCGATAATCGCGACTTCCTGTCCTGAGGAAAAACAGGTTTCCGCCCGGGTATATATCTCTTTTGCCGTTTCTTCATCAAGATAGTATTCACTGCAATCATCGCAAATTTGTGCAGGAACATTACGGAAAATCAGAGTTGAATTTTTGCGGGTAAGTACAACTTGAGTGTATCCTTTTTTAGTTTTTCCGAATTTGCAAATTTGACATTTCATCCCTTACCTCCTGCGAGTAAAATCTTCAGACCATAAATTTGTATCCGGTTCATAAACCGTGATTACATACTCAGTATCTGTAACCATGTCGTATGCAGATACAACATGGATAGGTCTTTTACCAATAAAACCGAGAATCAGTTTACTGGGATACGGCTTGTCATCAGGGTATTCCTGTATAACTGAACCATTCGCTATAACTGCCCGTATATTCTCAGGCGAAAATCCCCGTTCAGTCATACGCTTAAAAGCATGCCCTGAAAATAGATATTTCAACGCAGAACACCATCCTAATTTCAGTTTCCTGGAAAGTATACCATGCTTTTGTGAATTTTTCTACTTGCTTGCGCTTCCTCTTTTCTATATACTTTCGGTATGGTTATTTCTTCAATCGATTTAAAGGGCGGCCGCGTTGTGCAGCTTAAAAACGGGGTCGAACCGGTGCTTGAGCGAAGCGATGCGGATAAGCTTGCAGAAGATTTTGCTTTTTACGGAGAGACGGCGGTTATCGACTTGGACGCCGCTTTGGGCAATGTAGAAACCGAAGGACAGCGTAAGGGGCACAGTCCCAACGGCGAACTCTTGGCATCCCTTTTGCGAAAAGGCAATGTGCGTACCGGAGGCGGTATCCGCACGGTCAAGCGGGCAAAGGAATTGATTTCTTTGGGTGCCGAAAAGGTTATTATCGGGTCGGCCGCTTTTGCCGACAGTTCCGCTTCAAGTGCGGACGGGATTTTGAACACCGCCTTTCTCGATGAATTGGTAAAGGCGATCGGGAAACAGCGCATAATCATAGCGGTCGATGCCCGCGATAATGTCATCACCGTAAACGGGTGGACAAAATCGACCGGAGTTTCCCTGATTGACGGGGCGCGTGCGGCCGAAAAATATGCGAACGAGCTTTTGTTTACCTGCGTTCAAAATGAAGGCTGTATGAGCGGCGCCGATATGGAAACGGTGCGGGCTTTACGCGGTGCCGTCGATTGCAGGCTGACCGCCGCAGGGGGCGTGCGTTCGGTCGAAGAAATAGCCGCCCTTGAGCACATGAATGTGGACGTACAGTTGGGCATGGCCCTGTATACGGGAGCGGTTCACTTAAAGGATGCCTTTATCGCCTGCTTGAACTGGGAAAAAGCCGAAAAATACGGCGCGGGCCTTATTCCCGTAATCGCCCAAAGTCCTTCAGGAGAAGTGCTGATGACCGGCTTTGCAAACCGCGAAGCCTTTGAAAAAACCTTTGCAACAAAAAAACTGACCTTTTGGAGCCGGGAACGCGGCGTTTTGTGGACAAAGGGCGAAACCTCGGGCAACACCCTTTCCGTCATCAAAATGCGGGCGGACTGCGACCGCGACACGGTGCTTGCCGTAGTCGAGCCCGCAGGCCCCGTCTGCCATACGGGAGGATGGAATTGTTTTTCGTCGGAAGCTATTGCAAAGTCCGATTTTGAACGGCTTGAGCGCATTGTCGCCGAGCGTTTTGCAAATCCCCGCCCCGGCTCTTATACCGCAACGCTCAACGACGAGCGCGTGCGCGAAAAAATACGCGAAGAATCCGGAGAACTTATCGAAGCCGAAGGAAAAGAAGAAGTGATTTGGGAAGCGGCCGACTTACTGTATTTTGTAAGCGTGCTTCTTCACCGCGAAAAAGTGAGCTGGCAGGACGTGTACGACGAACTCGACCGCCGCCACAAAGCATGACGTTGAATATGAAGATTATATACGCAGCCGACATTCCGTCCTCGTTTTTTGCACCGCGCAGTTTTACGGGCAGTGTCCGCAAAACCGTGCAAGCCGTAATTGACGAGGTGCGGAAAAACGGCGACAAGGCCCTTTATGCTTATGCGCAAAAATTTGATAAAATCGATTTTTCCGCCGCTGTTGCGGCCTGCCGCTCAGGCCGTGCC
Organism: Treponema sp. OMZ 840; assembly: GCF_050937815.1. Classification (NCBI taxonomy): domain Bacteria; kingdom Pseudomonadati; phylum Spirochaetota; class Spirochaetia; order Treponematales; family Treponemataceae; genus Treponema; species Treponema sp. OMZ 840. Next base: position 200,314 of record NZ_JACDIJ010000003.1, on the reverse strand, counting down.
GCCGAGACCTCCGGTTTTTCGGGTACGGTAAAAACGGGCAGGACGGAAAAGACCGAACCGCCGGCTTCTCCGTTTGAAATTCCGCGTTCGTCTTTAAAAGAATGTGAAAAAGCTCTAAAGAAAAAATCGGGCGGCTTATACGATGCGCTGTGCCGTTCGCGCGATTTTGCCCTTGCCTTTGCGCACAAACAAAGGGACTGCTTTTACGACTTTGAAACAGAACTTGCACCGGGTTTGATTACGGGGCAAAAAATCATTCCCGTAGAGCGCGCAGGCTTATATGTTCCGGCCGGAAGCTTTCCCCTTCTTTCTTCGGTGGTGATGACTTCCTGCCCCGCACGGGCTGCAGGCTGTGCTTCTTTAATACTCTGCACGCCGCCCCGCGTTCATCCGGATGAAAAAGACGCCCCGGCGGTAAAAACGGCTTGGGCAGACGAGGGAATTCTTGCCGCCGCTTCGATTTGCGGTATAGACCGCGTTTTTGCCGTAGGCGGCGCCCAAGCGGTGGCGGCTATGGCGTACGGAACCGAAAGCATTCCGCGCTGCGACGTTATTGCAGGGCCCGGCAATAAATACGTTGCCGAAGCCAAGCGCTTGGTGTCAGGCGATGCGGGTATTGATATGGTTGCGGGGCCTACGGAAGTGTTTATTATTGCCGACGGCAGCGCGCACGCCGATTGGATTGCCGCCGACTTATTGGCGCAAGCCGAACACGATGCGGACGCGCAGGCGGTTTTTGCAACCCCTTCAAAACGCCTTGCCGAACAGGTTTCCGCCGAAGTTGAAAAACGGCTTGCCTCGCTTTCGACACGGGGCACCGCCTGCGAAAGCATAAAGCGGCACGGCCTTATCGTCATTACAAAGTCTTTGGAAGAAGCGGCCGCCCTTGCAAACCGCAAAGCTCCCGAACATTTGGAGTTGGCAATGGATGAGGGTACTGCGCGCGATAAACTGGTTCAAAAACTGCACAATTACGGCTCCCTTTTTATAGGTCATGCGGCGGCCGAAGTACTCGGCGATTATTCTGCAGGACTTAACCATACGCTGCCCACATCCGGTTCGGCACGCTTTACCGGCGGCCTTTCCGTGCGTCATTTTTTAAAAACCGTAACTACCCTGTGTACTGCGGAAAAATCGGAGCGCAAAAACCCCGCGGGTGCAGATACGGCCGAATCCGCAGACGGGAGCGGCGGAGTTGAGCAGGCGCTTAATACGGCGGCCGTCTTGGCTCATGCCGAAGGTCTTGCCGCCCACGAGCAGGCCGCCCGCATACGCTTGAACGGGTCAAGAGGTGATGAGGCTCCGGTTTCACACCCGTAATAAAATCACCTATTAAGGAGAACAAAGACAAATGAAACACAATCGGTATGCCGATAAAAAAATTTTAGTGTACGGGGCGGGTGTTATAGGCAGTATTTTTGCAGGAAAACTTTTTAAATCGGGACTGGACACCGTAATTCTTGCGCGGGGAAACCGTTTTCGCGAGATAAAAGAAAACGGCCTTATTTTAAAAAATGTTTTAACCGGAAAAGCGGAAACCTATGCGCTTGCCTGTATCGATGAGTTAAAAGAAAACGACATTTACGACTACATAATCGTAGCCGTTCAAAACAATCACATTGACGCTATTCTGCCTGTATTGGCAAAAAACAAGTCGAAAAATATAGTTTTTGTCGTAAACAATCCGCTGGGCTACGAAAAATACATAACTGCCGTCGGTAAAGAACGGATTATGCTCGGCTTCCCCTGTGCCGGCGGGGAGCGAAAAGAAGGCGTTGTGCATTACTTTATCGGGAAGGGAATTGCGCGTATTATTCAAACAACCACCTTCGGCGAGTTGGACGGCGGCGATTCGGCGCGTTTGGATACTCTTTTGGGCATCTTTTCCAAAGCGGGTTTTGAGCCGGTAAAATCGCGCAACATGGATGCATGGCAAAAAACGCATGTGGCCTTTGTCGTTCCCGCCGCCTGTGCGATGTACCGCTTTAATTCAAACAATTACAAACTTGCCCGTTCTCCTTCGACTATCCGTCTTATGCTACGCGCAATCCGAGAAGGTTTTAGAGCACTCGAAGCGAAGGGCATTCCCGTAGAGCCTGCAAAACTGCGCTATTATTATGCCCCGCTTTTTTTAATGACGGCTTTTTTTCAATTGGTGTTTGCGACAAGGATTGCAGAATACGCAATGGCAAAGCACACAATTACGGGCAAGGATGAAATTAAAATTTTAAACGAGCAGTTTTTAAGCTTGTGCGCCGAAAGCCCCTTAACCGAGTGGAAAAAGCTGTGCAGTTTTAGGTAAGGGAGGGGGACGGGCACGTTTCGCGCGGGAATTGTTGTGAGGCAGCAAAACCTAGACAACCATTTTTTAGTGACCACGTCCGGCATTCTTTTTTTTACTCCGTAATTTATCAATCGTTTTATATAGAATCCATGCGGTATAGTATCCGGAAAAAATGGGAGCACAAAATAAGATTTCATCATCTTTAGTACCCAAACAAAATATCAAAAGGCTTATCAAAGAAAGCGTAGCATAAATACAAAAGAAAATTAAGGAATATGTTAGTTTAATGCGATTTTGTAAGATTTGGTAGAGTGTAAGTATAATAAAAAAGGTTGCAAAAAAAGCGAATGGAATATATCTTTTATCATCAATAAAAACAACCGGTACGATAATACAAATAATTGAAGTACTGATTAAATACACATGAACAATTTTTGTTTTCATTTATTACTTGCCTGCGAAATACTGATGTAAAAGTTTCGGGCTGTCCGAACGCATATGGTTTTTGAGTACTTCCATGCCGATTCTAAAAATCACCGTCTTAAATATAATAGTCCGATTCTTTTCCCGCCGCCTTTTTGTACAGTTCGAGGTATCGGGGGCGGAATGCGTCGTGGCCTTCTTTAAGCTTTTGCATAATTTGAGCGACGACAAAGTTTTTTTTGTCTTCCATGGCTTCGGGTGCTTCCGCCATAGCTTGTTCTCGGAATTCTTTGCAGTTCAATACGGGGCTTGCGCTCATAATTACCACGTCTTCATAAACAAGGTCGGCAAGCATGTCTTCGGGGGCTTCGGGGTTTATCCTGAGGCAGTTTCCGTTTGTAGACACGAGAATCATCACGTCGAATAAGCGCAGATACGAGTCTATTTCGCGCAATCCTTCGCGCGTTTCGGGGTGTCCCGGCCGGTAACGGGTGCCGCTGGGAAATACCAATACCGCGTTTCCTTCTTTTTTACAGCGGTCAAGGGCGCGCATGGACGCCATATTGATTGCGCGGCTTTTTGCGCTTTCTTTTTCGAATTCGACAGGATCGGTAATGGCCGTCAAGCTGCGGCTCGGATAGATGACAATGCGCGTAAATCCTTCCGCCCACGCTTTAACCATGGGGTTGGCTTCGTTCAGCTTCATACCGGCAATTGCCACAATGCGTTTTGAAAGTTCGGGACCGAAGTCCTTTCCGCAGTGCTCCAAAAGGTAGCAAAGGGCCGGCAAATCCATATTGCTGAAATGTTCAACCAATAAAAGCGCGCGCTTTCCCTCGCGCATTGCCTTATAAAAGGTTTCAAAATGTTCCAAACCCTGTAAGCCGCTTCCTTCAAGCAGGTTTTCGCCTATCATGGCATCCATGATTTTGCGTGTTTCCGGATTTGCCTGTTGATATACATTGGTATTATCTATTTTATCGGCAGCCTTAGCCAGCCTTTGTAAATCGCCGAAGAGGTGGGCATATCGGGTTCTAAGCGGTGTAGGTTCCATAACAATCTCCTATGTAACAAATAGCATACCGCCGTTCTTCCTTGCTGTCAAGTTGGCGGTCCGGGCGGAATTGCCTGCTGATATAGTTATAGTGCCGGACAATCCTTGTTTCAACAGGCATCTTGTTCCTTTTACAAAAAGGATATGTACGGCGAAATTTTATATGCTTTGTATCTTTTGCGTACTGCGTATTTAAGGGGAGCTTTTTTAGACAACTCCCTGGGCAATCATCGCTTCGGCAACTTTTAAAAAGCCTGCAATATTCGCACCTGCGGCGTAATTGCCTTCCATACCGAAGCGTGCGGCCGCTTGATATGCGCTGTCGTGAATATCTTTCATAATCGCTTTTAATTTGGCGTCCACTTCTTCAGCCGTCCACGAATAACGCATGGAATTTTGGCTCATTTCAAGACCCGATACGGCAACACCTCCCGCATTCGATGCTTTACCCGGAGCATATAAAACGCCTTCTTTTTGAAAAAGGGCAACAGCTTCGGGGGTACAGGGCATATTTGCGCCTTCGGCAACCAAGGATACGCCGTTTTTAATCAATTCCTGCGCTTCTTCGGCGTTTAATTCGTTTTGGGTTGCACAGGGAAAGGCACAGTCAACGGCAACCGACCAGGGGCGTTTTCCCGCCGTATATTGTGCCGAAGGATATTTTTGTACATATTCGCTTATGCGGCCGCGGCGGGCATTTTTTAATTCCTGTATAAAGGCAAATTTTTCTTCGTCTATGCCGTGCGGATCGTAGATAAAGCCGGAAGAATCGGACATGGTAAGCGGCTGTGCCCCGCTTTGTATAAGTTTTTTGACGGCGTATTGGGCTACATTGCCGCTTCCGGATACGGCACAGCGCAAGCCTTTAAGCGATTTATTTTTCTTTGCAAGCATGTTTTCGGCAAAATATATGAGGCCGTAACCGGTTGCTTCCGGGCGTATTAAAGAGCCGCCGAAAGAGCGCCCCTTTCCGGTTAAAACACCTGTAAATTCGTTGTTTAAGCGCTTGTATTGCCCGAACATATAGCCTACTTCGCGCGCTCCGACGCCTATATCTCCTGCGGGAACGTCCGTATCCGGCCCGATATGGCGTTGTAATTCGCTCATAAAAGATTGGCAAAAGCGCATAACTTCACCTTCGCTTTTACCGTGCGGGTCGAAATCGGCACCTCCCTTTGCTCCTCCCATGGGCAGGGTTGTTAGGCTGTTTTTAAATACCTGTTCAAAGCCCAAAAACTTTAAAATGCTTAAGTTTACCGAAGGGTGAAAGCGTATGCCGCCCTTGTAAGGACCTATGGCGCCGTTAAATTGTATACGGTAGCCGCGGTTTACGTGAACTTTGCCCGCATCGTCCGTCCACGGCACGCGGAATATGATAATCCGTTCCGGTTCGACGCAGCGTTCCAACACTGCATATTTTTCGAGTTCCGGCATTTTGTCGGCGGCGATTTCAAGCGTTTCCAATACTTCGTGAACCGCCTGCAAAAATTCGCTTTCGCCGGCGTTTTTAGCTTGAACGGTTTCCCAAACCCGTTGGACATAGGCATTTTTCATAGTAACTCCGCAAGACGGAATGTCAAAAAAGCCGGATACTTTACCGCGCTTTTTGAACATTCCCGATTTTATCGCCTTAATTTTACCGCAAGCGGGCGTTCGTGTACAAGCGGGCGAAATACCGAAACAAGCTCGGATTTACCTTTTTAACACTGGAAAAAGGCTGCAAAATCGGATAAAATACAGACTATGAATGCGGGGAAACCCTCCTCAAAATAATTTTTCCCAATGCGGATATATGACGTTTGATTTTAATCGGGAATTAGCCCGGCAGTATCACAGCAGATCTCAAATAAGTAGGGTGTTGACTGAAGATTGGCTTGAACGAAATGTCTTTTGCCCTGTTTGCGGAGCACCGTACATCAATCGTTATAAGAACAATCATCCTGTCGGAGATTTTTATTGCGAACAATGTGCATCCGATTTCGAATTAAAAAGCAAAGAAAATAGCTCCGGAAGATTATCGAATACAATTACCGACGGCGAATATGGGACAATGATTGAAAGGATTACTTCGTTTAGAAATCCGAATTTCTTTTTTATAACCTATACCGATTATAGCGTTATTAATCTTGTAGTAATTCCGAATCACTTTTTTACACCTGAAATAATCATTAAAAGAAAGCCCTTAGGGCCAAATGCCCGCAGAGCCGGTTGGACGGGCTGCACGATTGATATATCGTCAATTCCCGAGTCGGGAAAAATTTTTATGATAAAAAACCGAGTTGAAATTAACCGGGATACGGTACTTTCTTTGTATGCCAAAACAAAAGCTTTAAGGACGGAAAGCTTGGAATGCCGCGGCTGGCTTTTAGACACCTTAGCCTGCATAGACCGCATTCGGGAAAAAGATTTTTCATTAAATCAAGTATATGAATTTGAGCGGGAATTGAAAAAGAAACATCCTGACAACAATTTTATTAAAGACAAAATCAGACAACAGCTTCAAGTTTTGCGGGATAAAAATTTTATTGAATTTATAGCTCCCGGCCGTTATAGAAAGCTTTGATACCGTCAACTGTGCTATAAACACAAAGGAAAACAGTAATATAAAAGGATAAAAAAATGAAAAAATTATTTTTGTTAAGTATTATTTTATCGGGCGCTTTGGTTTATGCGGTTTCTTTTGAAGTCGGCGATACAATCGATGAACGGTATAACCGGGAAAAACCGGAATTTATTCTTCATGAAACGGAAGTAATGAACTTTAAATTACAAGTCCGTTCAAAAAAAACCGAAATTATGACCGGTGATTATGTTTACTTATGTATTGACGGTCATAACTTCGGAATTTTAGTGTATGATGAATCCGAAAAATATATTTTCGATCTGGACGGCGACAATGTCTTGGATGTGGAAATGCAGCAATTGTTTATTCCCATATGGGTGTTTGAAAAATCCGAACAATTTATAAAAGATCCGTCTAAAAACAATATAAAAGAATATTTGGATTTGCTTTTGGCTGCGTTTAATGATAATGAAAATCCGTATTCGAGCGGAAAATTGGAATCTCTTAAACGAAAATTAAGCATTGTCGATGTAAGACATCCGAATCAAGATTTACAATATGCTTTATTTATGTATTATGCATGTTTGGGAATTTCTTCCGATTTGGATAAAGCCACCCTTGCAATCTTTGATAGGATATATTGTAAAAGATTTTCGGAGCGCACCCATCCTTTAATAGTGCTGCATATGCTTGAAACATATATAAATATGGGAAATCGGGCGGATGCTGAAAAATTGCTTGAAACGGGGATACGGGAATATCCGAGTTTTATTCCGTTTCAGGTGTATTCATGGCAATTGGAGCGGGATGCCATATTAAAAAAGCAAAAATATGACAGTTTAAAAAACACATATCCGAATCATTGGATTGTAAAACAAATATAGCTTAAAAACAGCGGCCTGAAAGCGGCGTTTTAAAATGTAATATGCTTGACATATGGTAAGGCACGGCGGATTGAGGAGAAAACGATGAAGAAAAAGATTTTTTTCGGGACGGTTTTAGCGCTTATAATAAGTTATTGCTATGCACAAAATATAAAAATTGCAAAAATTTCTACAACATCGACTTTAACCAGCCCGACGAATTTATATAAAGCGGAAAATCTTATAGACGAAAGCGATGCTTCCTGGGTTGAAGGTGCAAAAGATTTCGGGAAAGATGTAACGATTACCATTGAATTTGCGTCCCGAATTACACTCAAAGAGTTTTACATCAAAAACGGGTACGGAGATTATAAACACTATTACGCAAATAATCGTGTAAAGACTTTATATTGCGGATTTCAATATAGAGGCGGGGCTTCAATTGTTCTTGAAGATAAACCCGGATATCAAAAAGTAACATTTGACATTCCTGTACAAACAAACAAACTTGAATTAAAAATCGGCGATGTGTATAAAGGCGACACCTTTGACGATACAGCCATAGCCGAAATAAGCTTTAAAGACTGGCGGGATTTGAATCACGATAAAATAAATGCGTCGATTTTTTCAAACCGCATTGACGACATATATGGCGTTTATAAAAAAGCGGACGAATCGATTGGTGCAAAACAAAAAACTTCTTTTTTTTCCTACCCGCGAAAAGATACGCGGCATACAGAAGATTGGTTTTTTACGCTTTTGTCCCGCACCTGTATACCGCTGGCAAACGGCGATGTATATTATATTACTGCGCTTGACAGCGAAGCGTTCGGGCAAAACAAAACCTCCGCTTATCCGGATACGTATGTTTTGTTTGTTAAACTCGAAAACGGAAAATTCATCGGCGCTCAAACACTGTTTCCTTCACTTGGAAACAATTCGGATGTGGAATACCTCAACGCAATAACACATCGTTTAGATGTAAAACAAAAGAATCTTATTGAAAAATATGTCCGAATGATTGCCGCCGTGCTGGAAGCAAAAAAGACAAATATGCCTTTTTTTTGCGATTTATTTGATATTGAAGTAACTGAAATCGATAATACATTCGGGTTATATCTTAAAGATTATACGGATTTGCCCTCCGAATTGCGGAATTTGTTTCCGGGGTATACGTATAAATACATGTACAATGCACCGTACACAAGGATTACAAAGGTGTTTTTGCCGTAAAAAGAGCGCGGCCTTTTCCCATATCGATGAACGGCAATTGTTGACAGGCCGCAATGTACCGTTTAGAATTATCGTATGCTTATATTTTTTTGAGGAAAGAATATGAAAAAACTATCCTTATTTGTATTGGCTGCAGCCCTTGCCGTTTTATTATGCGCATGCAATAAAGAAGATATAAGAGCCGAAGAGCCGCCGTCCGGTGTTTTTGATGTTACGGACTTTCTTACCAATCCGTTTACGGATAAACAGATGTTCCCGATGATCTTTGATAATTATGAAGAATTACAAAACTACTTTAAAAACAATTTTACTGAAAACGACTTTTCCGTTAACGAAGAGGACGTAAAAAACAGATACGATAACTCCAAAATTGATAAGCACATAATTCTTAAATCAAAGAAAATACAGGTATATTATTACTATGTACTTTCCGGTCATAAAAAATGCTTTTTACAATTAATACATATCGTTCCGACCGAAAAAGGAGATGTAAAGCATAATTTTACTGTGGGAATGAGCGAGCAGACAATAAGAGATTTTTGCGGGAAGCCGTTTTATGAAAATACACACAAACGCAATTACGAACTCTGTTACGATTCCGCCTCTTTTAAAACTCCCGGCCAAGTTAATTTTTCTTTTGACGGCAAAACAAAAAAACTTACCGCTATAAATCTGTGGAGCGGACTGGACTGAAAGCCTGTGATGAATAAATGAAGCCTTTGCCGGCCTGCTAAGAAAATCGCTTGCTGAATAGTACGATTTATAGTATTATTTATAAAAGAGGACATTGTAATGGATATGACAATTACGGCAAACGATTTAAAAGTTCGGGGAGTAAATCTTATCGACTCGGTTGTTGAAAAAAATCACAATGCAATTATTACCGTTCACGGAAAAGAAAAATATGTTGTTTTAAAAATTGACGATTATAACCGTATGCGGGAATTGGAACTTGAAGCCGCCATTCGGGAATCAAAGGCCGACCTTGCAGCAGGCAGGTTTTATACGGATGGAGTGGAAGCTCATATTGAAAGAGTAACGAATGTATAAATTGATTTTTACCGAGTCCTATGAAAAAAGAGCGCGAGCCTTTTTAAAAAAACACGGTAATTTAAAAAATCAATATGAAAAAACGCTTCAGCTTTTGGAATTAAACCCCTATCATCCGTCATTGCGCCTTCATAAATTTTCGGAATTATTTTCCGTGTCGATTAATATGCAGTACAGAATAGCGATTGATTTTCAAATCAATGAAAAAGAAATTATCCCTATCGATGTCGGAAGTCATAAAACAATTTATAAGAGCTGACTTCTTCTACCAGCCTAAAATATCTTTGCGGTGGGCACGGCCGACGTGTTCGATGTTTTCGGCAAGCGAAAGAGAACTGTCCGACCTTTCTTTTAAATCGATTAAAAAGCGGTTCATCGAAAAATGCTGATAGACAAACACCTGCGACGCACAGCCGGATTTTCTCTCGGACGGTGCAGATACTGAAATCGGCGCAGGTGCAGCCCGTGCGGAACATTCGGCATAGGCCGCATTTAAAGCATCGCGGTACACCGAAAAAAGGCCGCGCTCGCGAAGTTCGGCATAACCGATAAGCCAAAGCTTGCAGGGGTTTCCCGTATCATCGGCCTCGTACAATGCGCGGTGCAGGCGGACGGTTGCGCGGGCAAGCCGGATTTGGCTTTCCTCTATAATTTCGGCAAAAAGGGGATTGCCTTCTTTGATGATGAGTGCAAGCTCCTTTGTTTTTGCCGTATGAAGGGGCGTTTTATTCAATATGAGTACGTTTTTGCGAAAATCGATGTTCAGCTCCGGATTTTTACGGAAAAACCCGTCGGCGATTTTCCCCGATTGGCCGACCAGATAGCGGCGGTTACGCGCAAGCTGCTCGTCTTTTCCGGGATTGTCGCCGATTAAAATAATGCGTATATCGTCCGTCTTTTGAATGTCGTCGAGCGCGCTGTTATACACGAGAGGCGTGTCCAAAGAATAGAGCGGAACGCCGTCCCTGTCCGCCGCCCTTTTTTGAAGGCTTTGCAGTTGGTCAAGGAGTCCCGCCTCTTCGATTTGAGCCTGCCACGCGCTCACTTGTGATTTAAAATCGGTTTTAAATTCCTGCAAAGCGCGCCATTGTGCGTCGTTCATAGTATGTGCAAATTGAACCTTATTCAGCTTTCCGCACGCGGATTACTTAAATTCAAACACAACCTTGACGGTAACCGACACTTCCGTTTCGCCGGGTGTAATCGGGGTCGAAACGGCGCTTGCCTTCATAGCTCTTTCTTCAAGGGCATAATCGGCCGAATTGCGGTAAGCCGAATGATTTTGGTATTCTTCGATAAAAAGCGCTTTGCCGAGTTTTTTACCTGATGCCTTGCTTAAGGTTTCGGCCGCATTTTGTGCGTGTAAAAAAGCCTGCTTACGCGCTTGTTCGTATGCCGTCGATGTGTCATTCGCATAAAACGAAATATCCGAAAGCTCGTTTGCTCCGGCCTGTAAAGCCGCATCGATGATTTTTCCCGTCTGCGCAATGTCGCGCACGGTAACGGTCAGGTTATTGCTTACGCGGTAACCGCGAAATTCGTTTGTACCCGTGTTTGAATTATAGCGCGATTGACGGTACACGCTGTAGTCGCGTGTCGCCGTATCTTCTGCGGCGATTCCCGCTTTTTGAACGGCCTTTATAACGGCGTCCATAAGTTCGGCGTTTTTTAAAGCGGCTTGGGCGGCTTCGTTGTCTTCGGTAACCACGGCAAGGCGTATGCGCGCCGTATCCGGCTTAATGCTTACAATACCCGTTCCCGTAACCTGTACACCCGTGTTTTCAGGTTTTGACGCGGCAAAAAGCATAGTACCCGCAAGCACAAATGCAAGGCTCATTGCACTGATTTTTAACAGTCCGTATTTTTTCATATAACCTCCGATACAGTATAAACACTTGAGCATACAAAAGGCTACAGGGATTTTATATCTCTTGTCCTATGCTATTTCCTCTTAAGCGAAAATTGTGTATAATCCTCATAAAGAAAATATGTTTTATAAGGAAAACGCACAATGTATAAAATTATTGAAAAACGGCAGCTTTCCGCCGATGTGTTTTACGCAAAGGTAACGGCTCCCGATATTGCAAAAAACCGCAAAGCGGGACAATTCGTACTCGTTCAGCTCGACACCGATTTTGCCGAACGTGTTCCCCTTACGATAGCGGATGCCGATCCGCAAAAAGGATGGATTGTCCTTGTGTTTCAAGCCGTCGGCGCCACAACAATAAAGATGTCGCGTTTAAATGAGGGCGACGAACTCGGCGCTATATTAGGCCCCTTGGGAAACCCCACGCATATAGAAAAAAAAGGCCGCATTGTATGTGTCGGCGGCGGTATCGGTGTTGCGCCGCTGCACCCGATTGTACAAGCGCATAAGGCCGCCGGAAACCATGTTACCGTTATTATGGGCGCGCGCACAAAAGAATTGATTATTTTTGAAAAAGAAATGCGCGAGCTTGCCGATGAAATTTATATTATGACCGACGACGGAAGTGCCGGCACCAAAGGATTGGTAACCGAGCCTTTGAAAATGCTTTGCGCTCAAAATCCGAAGCCCGATGAAGTGGTTGCAATAGGCCCGCCGATTATGATGAAGTTTTGTTCTTTTACGGCAAAGGAATTCGATGTACCGATTACCGTTTCTCTTAATACGATTATGATTGACGGAACGGGCATGTGCGGCGGCTGCCGTGTAAATATCGGCGGTAAAACGAAATTTGTCTGTGTAGACGGCCCCGAATTCGACGGTCACTTGGTCGATTGGGATAATATGATGCTTCGTATGAGGGCTTTTAAGCCGAGAGAAACGGAGCAAGCCCACGCATGCCGTATGGAAGCGGCCGCCGATGCAAAGGCGGCGCAAACAGCTGCCGGCAAAGGAGCAAAATAATGAGTACTTATATAGATGCCGAAACGCTTAAAATTCAAGCGGAACAAGAATATACGGCTTTACAGAAAAAAATGAAAAATGCGCCTCTTACGGCAAAAGACCGCACCGCCATCCCCTTACAGGAAATGCCCTGCGGAGAACCGAAAAAGCGCGCGCGCGAAATGAGCGAAGTCGCCCTTGGCTATACGAGAGAACAGGCGATTGTCGAAGCAAACCGCTGTTTGCAGTGTAAAAATGCACCCTGCGTTAGCGGCTGTCCCGTTGCCGTTCCGATTCCGCAATTTTTAGCGGAAACCGCACAGGGCGAATTTAAAAAAGCGGTGGATATTATAAAAACGACCAACCTTTTACCTGCAATTTGCGGCCGCGTATGTCCGCAGGAAAAACAGTGTCAAAGTTTTTGTACGGTCGGTAAAATGTACAAAGATGCGGAAAAAGCCGTTGCTATCGGCCGCCTTGAACGTTTTGTCGCCGACTACGAACGTGAAAACAATTTGCAAAACATTCCCGAAATTGCAGCGGAAACGGGCAAAAAGGTTGCCGTTATCGGTTCCGGTCCCGCAGGCTTAACCGTTGCCGCCGACGTGCGCCGCGCAGGGCATGCCGTTACCGTATTTGAAGCCTTCCACAAAGAAGGCGGCGTTATGGTGTACGGAATCCCCGAATTTCGTCTGCCTAAAGCGATTGTCGCCGCCGAAGTCGCTATGCTTAAAAAAATGGGCGTCGAATTCCGCACAAACTTTTTAGTCGGCAGAACGGGAACCCTGCCCCAGCTTTTGGAAGAACAGGGTTTTGATGCCGCCTTTATCGGAACGGGTGCGGGCTTACCCAAGTTTATGAATATTGAAGGCGAAAACCTTATCGGCGTGTTTAGCGCAAACGAATACTTAACCCGCGCTAATCTTATGAAAGCCTACGATACGGCTCATGCGGCAACCCCCCTCTATGAAGCAAAACGCGTATGCGTTGCAGGCGGCGGAAACGTTGCAATGGATGCTGCGCGCATGGCCCTGCGCTTGGGCGCCGAAAGCGTTACTATCGTATACCGGCGTACCCGAAACGAAATGCCCGCGCGGCGCGAAGAAATTGCCCATGCCGAAGAAGAAGGCGTTGTTTTTCGATTTTTGGAAAATCCCGTCAAAGTGTTGGGCGACGAAGAAGGCCGTGTATGTGCCCTGCGTTTGCTTTCTTACGAATTGGGGGAACCGGACGCTTCGGGAAGAAGGCGCCCCGTTGCAATAGAGGGAAGCGAACACGACATTCCCTGCGATGCCCTCATTGTCGCTTTGGGTAACGGCTCAAACCCCCTTATGGAAAAAACCACGCCCGGCCTTGAAGCCGATGAAAAGGGGCACATAAAAACCGACGAAGAAGGAAGAACCTCTTATCCTGCCGTATGGGCGGGCGGCGACATTGTTTTGGGCGCTGCAACCGTTATCCTCGCTATGGGTGAAGGAAGAAAAGCCGCCGCAAGCATAAACAGGTATTTGGCATAATGAAAATACTTATCATAGGCGGAAGCGGTACTATCAGTACCGCGGTTACCGCACGTGCCGTTTTAACGTTAAACGCAGAGGTTTTTGTTTTAAACAGAGGAAATCGCAATGATGAGTTAAACCGCGCATGCGAAAAAGAAGCGGCACGTTTGGGCTGTGCGGTAAAAACACCCGTATATCTAACAGGCGATTGTAAAAACGAAACGGAATTATCGCGCCTTATTTCATCGGTGTCGGACACACAAGAGCGTTTTGACGCGGTTGCCGATTTTATTGCGTTTACAAAAGAAGACGTTGAACGGGATGTGCGTATATTTACCGGAAAAACCCGTCAATACGTTTTTATCAGTTCCGCATCCGCGTATCACAAACCCCTGTGCGATTACCGCATAACCGAAGGCACCGCTTTGGCAAACCCCTTTTGGCAGTATTCACGCAATAAAATCGAATGTGAAGATTTTTTAATGAATGCATACCGCACTCAAGGCTTCCCCGTTACAATAGTCCGCCCCTCTCATACCTACGGTGAACGCTCGGTGCCGCTCGGCTTACACGGTGCGAACGGGAGCTGGCAGGTTGTCCGCCGCATGATTGAAGGAAAACCGGTTATCATACACGGCGACGGAACATCTTTATGGACAATGACCCATAACAGAGATTTTGCTCGCGCCTTTTGCGGCTTATTATGCAATGCAAATGCTGTGGGCGAAGCGGTGAATATTACAAGCGACGAAAGCTTAACGTGGAATCAAATATACGGCTGTGTTGCCGCTGCCGTAAACGTTCCTTTAAAGGCCGTTCATATATCTTCGGAATTTTTAGCCGCCGCGGCAAAGCTTCCCGTTTCGGGAGCGCCCGTTTACGATTTTGAAGGAACCCTTATCGGGGATAAATCGAACACGGTTGTATTCGACAATACAAAATTAAAGCGCTTGGTAAACGGTTTTTATTCTCACATACGCTTTGAAGACGGCGTGCGTGAAACCGTCCGCCATATTTTAGAGCATCCCGAATTGCAGCGCCTCGATCCTGATTTCGACGCTTGGTGCGATAAAATTATCGGCGCCCGCGAAAACGCTCTGGCCTTTTTAAAAAAGAGTTGATAGTGCATCCTGCCGCTCGGCACTCACATATGCCGCTTTATCGCTTTAATTACAAGGTTTTGATTGAAGCGGCTTTATTGTTCGTCCGAAATGCGTTTGATTTCTTTACGTAAAGCTTGGGCGAATGTTTTCCGTTCCCCGTCCGAACTAAGGGCGGCTTGCGCAACATCGGGTATTATGCCGTCGGAAGCGCATATATACTCAAGGGCAGTCTCCGCCGGAAAAGAAATTTGCGCCCTTGAATTTACCGGAACCGATATACTATGCTGTGCCAACTTGGTTTGAGCCGGAGCCGACACCGTTTCCCGTATGAGCGCCCGTACCGAATCCAATTTATTGCGCGCCTGTACTGCGCTTTGCAGCGCCGCTTTGGGAACCGAAAATTGTAAGGCGGCGACAGTTTGGGAAACTAAAAAACGTTTATGTGAAAATTTTCCCGAAGGCATATACCAGAGTGTATATTTGTCGGCGGCTTTTTCGTCTAATGAACGGTAAAAAGCATGGGGAGCAAAAACGATAAGGGGCGCATCTTTTTTCATAGCGTCGGCAGCCTCTTCCCTGCCTAATTCAAGCCAACGTGCCGGTAAAAATCCTTTTTTTTGCCACTTTGCCAAAAGTTCCAATATATTCCAAATCGGTTCCGCGGCAAAAAATGAAGAAAAATCATTATCTTTTTGTGCTGCAAGAAGGGATGCGGCGTCTTCCAGATTTTCCACTCCCTCGGCAGCTTCAAGCAGCGATGAAAAAAACATAATCAAATGATCGTCATCTGCCCCTGCGCACAAAAAAGGCGCAGGATATACCGGCTGTCCGGATTTTTCCGCACGTGTAATGCTTTTTACCGCAATGTCTTCAAGCTGCATAAGGGACAACGGCTCGGAACGGTCTAAGGATTCAAGGCCGTTTTTGCTGCATAAAAGTTGAAACGGATTCATTAAAACGGGTGTTCCGATTAAACGCCGTTGTGTTTGTATTGAAATGCGTATGGGGGCAGGAAGCATTTGCAGGGCTGCGGTTTCTGCATTGCGGACAAAGGATTTCATCGAATCCATATTAAAACCGTCATACACAAAAAGCAAATCGTATTGAGAGGAATTCGAAATATGGGCATTCAGGGGTTTTGAAGAATCCAATATCCGTGCAACCCAATTCACATTTTTGTCGTCAAGCCATGAAGAAAGTACGGTTACTTCGGATTGCGGCAGTCCGTAAAAAGCAACCCGTATCGTATTCGTTTTTAAACTGAAGTGTCTATAAACTGCTGCCAAAACCGCGCAAAGAGCAAAAATACAGATAAAGAGTATTATGTTTTTCAGCTTTTTCATGGCAACAGTATAACACGGAAACGGTTATTTGCACATATTTTATTGGAATTCTATGCAAAAAAACCGGCGCACCCTTCCAAAGAGGGCGCGCCGGCTGATTAAGACAGTTGTTCCGAACCCGAAGTTTTCGGACAGCCTATTTATTATATTTGCGCTTTACTTTGCGGGTTGTCGTCATTTCAAGCGGCTCGTCCAAAACGGTTATTTTGGAAATACGTGCATAAGTTGCAAGAGTTTTATTTACCTTGTCGATAATATCCTTTACCGCATCGTATACGGGGTCAACGGCTTCGTTCGAGCCGCGGATAAGGTTCAGCCTTTTGAACAAATCGTCGGAAGGATAGACGAGCGCTTCGATACCTTCGGATTTCATTGCGGCGTCTTGCAAATAACCCTGAATCGTAATTTGTTCGATATCGGTATACAGCTGGAAGGCGTTTTCGATTTCTTCGGGAAATACGTTTTTGCCGCCTTCTGTTACAATAAGGTTTTTCGCGCGGCCGGCAAGATAGAGGTAGTTTTCCGAGTCGAGTTTACCCAAGTCGCCCGTTTTAAACCAGCCGGGCCCGCAGGGGTCTTTATCGGTGGTAAATACTTCTGCCGTTTCTTTTTCCATTTTATAGTAACCCTGCATAATCATCGGACCTTTAACGATAACTTCTCCTATGCCGTTTTCGTCCGGTTCGAGGATTTGCATTTCCATATGCGGATGGAAAAAGCGGCCGACGCTTTCGATTTTAAAATGCTCTTTGGGGTTCAATGCGATAATCGGGGAAGTTTCGGTCAGTCCGTAGCCTTGAATAAAGTCTATGCCGAGTTCCTGATACATACGGAACACGCTTGCGGCAAGGGGGCCGCCTCCTGAAATGGCGATACGGATGGTGCTGATGCTCGCTTTTTCCAAGAGGGTTTTGAACATCTTTTTACCCGGATTGACGCCGGTGAGCTTTTTAATCATATAGGAAATGCCCATAAGGGTACGGATAAGGCCGTATACGACAGGCCCCTTTTCTTTAACGCCCTTAAGAATTCCTGCAAGCAGTTTGTTGAACAAAAGGGGAACGCCCAAAAGCATAGTGATTTTGCCTTCGCGCAATTCTCGGAGCATGCGGGTAACGGCCATGCTTTTTGCAAAAACCAATTCCGCACCGACCGACAAAGACTCGATAAAAACCGCCTGCATTGTGTATGAGTGGTGGATCGGTAAAAGGGCGTAAAAAACGTCGGTTTCGAAAATTTCCAAATTGGTTTGGGCAATATAACAGTCGGAAACGAGGTTTTTATGCGACAGCATAACACCCTTGGGATTTCCCGTAGTGCCGGAGGTAAATAAAATCGCGGCCGTATCGTTTTCTTCGGCAGGCGTTATTTTTGCCGCTTTATCGGTTTTTAAACCGTACACATAAGTATCTTTAAATTTGGGAGAAAGCGAATACACGGCGGGCTTTGCCTTTCCCTTTGAACTGAAATATTCATAGCGCTCTTCATCGACAAAGAATATTTTAGGCTCGGATGCTTTTAAAAGATTTTCGATTTCATTTTCGTGCAGGGCATAATCTATCGGAACGATAAGGGCTCCGGCAAAAAGGGCGGCAAAATAAACGGTCGCCCATTCGGGGGAGTTTTTCCCCGATACGGCGACACGGTCGCCCTTTTTAACGCCCTCGGCGGCAAGCCATGCGGACAATCGTTCGATATTCGCAAGCACTTGATTGTAATTCAGCGTATGCTTTTCGCTTTCAAAAACGGTAAAACAGGGGCGCTCTCCGAAACGCTTTGCGGTGATGCGGAACATCTCCGGCAGCGTAGGCCATTCCCCGTTAAAATCCGTTCCCCGGTAGTTGTCTAAAAACGCCCAGGGTTTACGGTCGATTACGGCTTTACTCATATAGGTATCCTCTTACAAAATCATTCTTACCCTTATTATACACGCTTTTTGAGTTTTTGTCATTATTGATGTGAGAAAAATAAAAAAAAGATGAGCGTTATTTTTTTGCGGCAGTGCCGGCTCTGCGGGAAGAGGGAGCGGGGGAGGCGGCAAAGGCAAACAAACTGCCGCCCAAGCCGCCTAAAAGGTGAGCAAGTGCTGCGATTAAAGCGGTATTGCCGCCGAGCGTGGCAGCCGGACTGCCGTTCGAAGCGGCGGATGTACCGAACAGGGGAAAGAGTTTGCCGAACAGATACAGGGCAAAAAGCAAAATATTCGTAAACAGGATGCCTTCTTTTTTTGCATAGGCAAACACATAAAGGATAATCAGTAAAAAAACAATACCGTCGCTGCCGTATAGAGGCGCGGCCGCAAATACTGCATTGCATACGCCTGAAACAAAGGCCGCCGCTCCCATCATAAGGGAGAGAACAGCCGCTCCGTAGCGTTCTTCCAACTGAGGGCCTAAAAGCAAAATCAGGGCGGCGTTCGCTCCGAAGCTCAGCGCATCTTTGTGACCGAAAATGTGGATAAAAAGACGGATGTAATCGAAGGGGGCGGCCGGATTAAAGGCGGACGGGCTTCCCTGCCGTGCCGGTGTGGAAAAAAAAGCGCTTATAAGGGCGTCTCCCGTAAAGCGGGAAAATACCAAAATAATCGTACAGGCAAGGACAAAACAGCCTGAAAGCGGAGAAGTATATACAATGCGTATTTTTTTTGTCATAACTTATAAAGACTGAGCCAGTTCCATCACGACCGGACAGTGGTCGGAACCTAAAACCGTATCGAGAATTTCGGCCGATTTTACCTTGGGCAAAAAAGCTTCGTTTACGCACTGATAATCGATACGCCAGCCGATGTTTTTTTCGCGCGATTTAAATCGGTACGACCACCATGTATAGCGGCCGCCGTCGCTGCAAAAATGCCGGAAGGTATCGACATATCCGTTTGCGGTAAACATGTCCATCCATGCCCGCTCTTCGGGAAGGTAGCCGGGATTTTTTTCGTTGCTTTTGGGGTTTGCCAAATCAATCGGCTTATGGGCAATGTTGTAGTCGCCGCATAAGACAATATTATAGCCTTCCGATACGAGTTTATTGCACATTTCAAACATTGCGGCGCAATAATCGAGCTTATAGGGAAGCCGCGCTCCGGCGTCCTGACTGTTCGGAAAATACGCGCTTATAACAACGGTTTTGCCGAAAAAAGCGGCAAGGGTGCGTCCTTCATCGTCGAATTCGGGAACTCCCATAAAGCGCACTTCATCGGGCGTTTTTTTTGTATAGATTGCCGTTCCCGAATAACCCGCCCGTACCGCGGACGACCAATAAGCCTTATATCCCTGCGGAAGGCACAGTTCTTCGGACAGCTGTTCGGGCTTTGCCTTTGTTTCCTGAATGCACAGCACATCCGGACTTACTGAATACAGCCACGGTAAAAAATTCTTTTTTTCAACGGCGCGTATACCGTTTACGTTCCATGAAATAATTTTAGACATGATTATTTTTCTACACTTTTGTCGAGGATATTAAATACCTGCTCTTTCGTCAATACGCCCGCTTCAACCAAATCGACGCACTGTTCGCTTATGCTTTTATTGAAGAACAAAAGGTCGTCGGTTGCAATCGTTACGTTTACCCCGTTTTCGTAGAGAATCTTTATAGGATGCGCTTCCAAAGAAGGAACGGCCGAAAGCATAACATTGCTTGCAGGACATACGTGCAGGCGGATATTTTTGTCGCACAGGAACTTCATAACGCTTTTATCGGTTGCCGCTCCGATTCCGTGCTGAACTTCATCCAAGTCGAAAATCTGTACAAAACGTTTTACCGACTTCGCATCCGAAAATTCTCCGACATGGGCTTTTTTCTTTATACCGAGTTTTTCCGCCAACTTATATAAGGGCTTAAATTCTTCTATACCGTCCTCGACTTCAGGGCCGTACAAATCGATGCTTTTAAAAACGCCGCTGTGCATACATTCGGGTGCCCACCGTTTAACAAGTGCAGCGTCAAAGGTTTTACCCATACCCAGTTCGGGACGAAACTCTATCTTGGTTTTGAATTTTTCTTCAACCCGGCGTATCATATCCAAAAACCGCGTTACGTTTTCTCCGCAATGGTGAATAAACCCGATATCGATACTGCCTTCCAAAATTGTTACACCGTCGGCAACTGCATCCTGAATGGATAAGGTCAATAAGTCCTGCACGTCTTTTTCGGTTATACAGCGCGGACGGGTATATTCTGAAATAACGGTGTGCATGTCATTTAAACCGTTAAATTTACGCGGAAAGTCGGGTATATAAAATCCTGCCCACGGAATATACGAGGCATACCGCATTCCTAAATTGAGATGATTATGTGCATCCATCTTCGGGCGACTTTTGAATTCTGCTACAGAAGTCATGAATATTTCTCCATCACGGATATTTTTTCACTTTCTTATAACACTATCATCGGTAAAAAAGGCCGGTTTCATTACTGTTTTATAAGATTTTCTTCTATTTCGTCAAGAAGTTTTGAAAAAATACCTACAGCGGTTTCTATGGGGGCGGTTTTTTCCATATCCACACCCGCTGCTCGCAGGCTTTCTACAGGATACAAGCTTCCGCCGGATTTTAAAAACGTAAAATAGTCGTTACGCTCGCTTATCCCGCCCTTTGTTACACGCTCTGCAAGGCTTAAAGCCGCGGAAATACCGGTTGCGTATTTATACACATAAAAGGCACTGTAAAAATGGGGAATACGCAGGCATTCAAGGTCGCTTTCGTTTTCAAACACCATTTCCGGGCCGAAATAGTCTTCAAGCAGCTTCCGGTATATCGAGCGGCATTGTGCGGCGTTTAAAGGCTTGCCTCCTTCAACCGCTTCATGTGTTATTAATTCAAATTCGGCAAACATGGTTTGACGGAAAAGGGTTGCTAAAATATCCGAAGCGCGGGTACATAAAAGATACAAGCGTTCTTCTTCTTTTTCCGTATGCGTAAGTAAATATTGGAATAAAAGCTGTTCGTTAAAGGTAGACGCGACTTCGGCTTCAAATATCGTATATGAATAATGCATAAAAGGATTATTGTGCGCAGCATACCATGAATGCATAGAGTGTCCGCCTTCGTGTGCAAGCGTAAATACATCTCGAATAACGTCCTCTTTATAATTCATCAATATGTACGGATAACCCGTATACGCACCCGATGAAAAGGCTCCGCTTCGTTTGCCCTTGTTTTCATAGCGGTCTGTCCATCCGCCTCTTAAGCCGCCGCACAAAATGTCGGTGTATTCGCTTCCGAGCGGAGAAAGAGCTTCGCGTAAAATATCTACAGCCTTATCGTAGCTTGTGATAAAGCGCACGTTTTTTGTAAGCGGCATGTAGACGTCGTAGTGGCGGAGCTCGGAAACGCCGAGGGCCTTTTTTAAGAGAGCATAGTAGCGGTGTAAAACGGGAAAATGAGAACGTACCGTTGCGATTAAATTACGGTAAACGGTTTCGCTTACCTTATCGGGGAAAAGGGCGCGTTCAAGAGAACTTTTATAACCGCGTGCGCGGGCTTTATAAATATCCTGATTAACGCTTCCTGCATAGAGGGCGGCGATTGTATGCTTATGGTTGTCGAAAGCGCTGTAAAATTGCATATAGGCATTTTTGCGGACATCTCTGTCTTCGTTCAGCATAAAAGCCGACCATGTGGTTTGACTTAAAGGACGCTCTCCTTCGGATGTTTGTATGCTTCCGAAGTTCATGTCAACGTTTGTAAGCATGGAAAAGGCTGTAGAAGGGGTTTGCAAGCTTTCGCTTTGGAGGGCAAAAAGCCGCTCTTCTTTTTCGCTTAAAATAAAATCTTTTAAACGCAAAAGTTTTTTTAACCATACAAGATAGGGTGTATATTCGCCGGAGCGAGGCCCCGCTTCCGTTTCTTCTTTTATGCGGCTTTCGGGTATTGCCTGTATTTCAGGAATTAAAAAGCTTATGCGTGCTTCGGCAGCACTTGCATTCATCATGTAGCGGCCCAACTTGTCTTGAGCGGCGCTGTCGCCTTCGTCTTGGGCAGTTAAAAGGGAGGCATAGACGCCGACTTTTTCGCTGATTTGTTCCATCTGCTCATACAGTTTGAGGCTGTCCAAAAGATTTTCCGCTACCCGGTCTTTAAAAATAAAGAGCTTTTCGGCAATAAGGGGTATTTGCTTTAAAGCATTTTCCCATTCTTCTTCCGTTTTAAATAATGCGGACAGATCCCACATGTCTTGGGGTTTTATTTCCGTACGTAAAGGTATATGTTGATGATTCATAATATCAAGTATAACAGATTGCAGTTTTTAATGCTACGTGCTAAAGTAAAACCATGTCTGTTTTATCAAAATACCAAATCAATACGGGCAGACGATTATACGGTTTGTTTTCCGCTTTAAACTCGGCTTCTTTTGCCCTCGTTACGGGGAACGTCCTTGTCGTATATGCCTTATACTTAAATGCGGGCAATGTCGCAATCGGTTTAATCAATGCTTTCGGTTCTCTATCTTTTTTTGCCATACCTTTGGGAAAACTTTTTGCACAAAAACGTCCTATTATAAGAATCTATGCCGATTCTTGGGTGCTCCGTAATTGTTCGTTGTTATTTATGGTTCCCATCCCCTTTTTGGCGAACATGGGCCTTCCCGAATGGGGATTGTTTTGCATTTTGATAAGTACTTTCGGCTTTAATTTTTTTAGAGGTATAGGTCTTGTAGCAAATAATCCTGTGTTAAGCGATTTGACGCCGGGAAAAGACAGGGGCAGTTTTTTAGTGTTTTTATCGGTTGTAAACAACGCTGCGGCCTTGATAACAATATTGCTGCTCGCAATAGCTTTGCATTTTGCGGACTCTCTCATTGTTTTAAGCGTGGCGGTTATTGTCGGTATTGTACTCGGCTTTATCGCCTCTTTTTTGTTGTATAAAATGCCTTCCAGCACACAGGGACCGACTGCTTCAAGCGGCAGTTTTTCAAAGAATTTTATTGGTGCAATCCATGACAGAAATTTTCGGCTTTTTATAGCAGCCTTTTCGGTTATAGGCTTAGGCGTCGGCATGGCCCGCCCCTTTATTGCGGTATACTGCCGTGAAGTATATATGCAGCCCGACAGCGTTATAACCTTTATTACTTTTTTTATGACACTCGGCGCTTTGTCTATGGGGCTTGTTTCCCGTGTCTTTATTGATAAAATCGGAGCAAAACCTATGTATTTGCTTTTTACCGCATTGTCATTGCTCAGTCTTGTTCCGGCTCTTATTTCACCGAATTTTACCGCATCCGCCGTTATTTTTTTGTTTTTAAGTGTGTTTGCCTTTAGCGCCAACCTGGGCTTTTCCGGACAGGAAAATGCGGGGCAAACATATTTTTTCGGTTTAATACCGCAAGAAGCGGTTATGGATATGGGGATAGTATACTTTTTGGTTATGGGAGCAACAGGGGCGTCCGGTTCTTTGTTGGGCGGTGTTTTGCTCGACGCTTTTAAAGACACCGGTTTGTCCGCTGCATGGGTCTATAGAATTTTTTTCGGTTTGCAAATTATCGTTATAGGAATTGCCCTTTGGATAGAAATCAATTTAAAATCTCTCGGCAGTTACAGCTTAAAAGAAGCGTTGCCCCTGTTTTTTTCTCCGCGCGATATACGCGGCTTGGGCATTTTGTATAAATTGGACCGCAGCACCCTTGAAAACGAACAAACGACACTGTTAAGCGAATTGCGCTTGTCGAATACGGCTGCAGCGGCTTCCCAATTTGCCGAGCACTTGCACTCTCCCAGCTATGCCGTAAGAATGCAAGCTTTGGCTGCAATGGAAAGTTTGCCTTCATTGAATAAAACGTTGGAAGAAATTTTAATCCGTGAAACGGAAACCGGTGTTTTTACTACCGCTTCAAAAGCTGCACGGATATTGGGATTATTTAAAGTAAAACGCAGCGTTTCCGTTTTAAAAAAGCAAATCAACAGCCCCGACTATCTTTTAAGCGGCGAATGTATGACCGCTCTTGCCCGAATAGGAGCAACAAAAGCTCAATTGGATATCGGGCATGCATTGGCTGCGACGGAAAATGCGCATATTCTTTTAAAAGGAATTCGTGCAATGGAATTGTATGCCGACCCTTCGTCCGTTTTTATTCTTTTAGATGTATTGCGTATGCAAACACAACGCCCTGAAGTGCAGCATGAAATTATGCTTGCCCTTGCCGCAATAATGGGTATAGGCAAAGCGTTTTATCCGGCTTATTCCCAATATATCGAAAATGCCGATGAAGCCGAAACTATTTTAACCGACTTGTTTGATGAAATTTCGGCACGGAAAAAACTCTCCCAAAACACTTTTCCGCCTCTTATCGGCGAATTCCTTAAAGACCCGTCAAAGGCCGATGACTTTTGTGCCAGCATGCATGTTTATACAAAGCAGCACGGCGGCTTGCTTTGTGCAAGCCTTGTGGGCTGCATTTCGGAAGCGGACTTTACATCCTGCGAAGCTTTTCGGTTTTTTTTGTGCTTTTGGGCATTAATGCTGTTCGGCAACAAAAAATTGATGGAAAAATAAAGGAAGGTTTAAAACGGGCGTCTAACATAGCACCGCCCGCTTTAATTTGAGTTTTGCCTTTTGAATTTAGTTTTTCTCGGCAAAACTCTCTTTATTTTATGTGCTTTCCGCTTGAAGCTGCGCTGCGGGGACATATACGTTACGAAAGCACAAATAAAACAGCTTCCGAAGTTGACACTTTGTTCAGCTGTTTTATTTTTAAAGAAGTTTATACAACCGTATAATTCCAGCCCCGTGCATCTTCTGCGGCTCCGTACTGAATGCCTTTTAAAAGCCGCTGCAGATGTGCCGACGTTTTGCCGATTTTCCCGCCGTTAAACACGGTTTCAACGCCCTTGTGAGTAATGCTTTCTATAGGCGTTATGCCGGCAGCGGTTCCGGTAACAAAACATTCGGCCGATTTTTCCGCCGCTTCTTCTATTGAAATAAGGCGTTCTTCGGTTTTTATGCCTTCGCCGCGCGCCAAATCGATAATACTCGCCCTCGTTATGCCGGGTAAAATCGTATCCTGCAAATCCGGAGTAACCAAAG
Organism: Treponema sp. OMZ 840; assembly: GCF_050937815.1. Taxonomy (NCBI): domain Bacteria; kingdom Pseudomonadati; phylum Spirochaetota; class Spirochaetia; order Treponematales; family Treponemataceae; genus Treponema; species Treponema sp. OMZ 840. Next base: position 175,013 of record NZ_JACDIJ010000003.1, on the reverse strand, counting down.
TACCGTCTTTCAGCAAAAAGAAAATATTGCAGGACGAACCTTCCTGCACATAGCGCCGGTGTTCGCTGTCGAGAAAAACCGCTTCCATAAAACCTTTTTCTTCGGCTTCTTTTTTTGCAAGCGCCGAGATAACGTAGTTCGATGCGCACTTTATATAGCCGGTACCGTTGGGAGTTGCGCGTATGCGTTCGGTCGTTACGGCCTTTGTTCCCTTACCCGAAAAATATGCGGAAACGGTTGTGGCACAGATAAGGACATAGGGTTCTTTTGCGCACGCAACGCCGATAGCTCCCTCGCTTGTCATAAAGGGACGCATATATACGGCTTTTGCGCTTGCAAAAGCGTTTTCTTCCCATTGAGCTTCGTAGGGCGGAACATAGCCCAAATCGGCATTGCGCTTTATAAATTCGGCACATGCTTTTACATACATTTCTTTGGGAAATACGGGACACTTTAAGCCCTTGAGCGAATTTTCAAAACGGGCTCCGTTACGGTCGGGGCGGAAAATCGCAATGCCGCCGTTTTTTTGCGGAAACGCTTTCATTCCCTCAAAACAACCGTAACCGTACTGACTTGTATAACTTACGGCCGGGAGCGGCAGGGTATTGCGCGCGATTAAAATCTTTTCGCGTTCTTTTTCGTCCAGTTTTTGGAGTTCATCATACGGAACGCTGTCTTGCGTTATCCATTGTTCATCCCAACTTTCGGATGCGGCGCTGTAACGTGCAAGATACACAACCGGATACATTTCAAGAGCAAAAGCCATAACTTTTCTTAGAAGCGCGCGGCGCTATGTTGCCGCACGCTTCAATCCTCCTCTTAAATAACACTGTCTAAAATACTAACAGTTTGCCCCTTTCTGTGCAAGCCGTTTTTTTAACAAGTGCAGCGCCGCATTGCGTTCTCCCGTATTTTCAAACCCGACAAAGATTTCCCCCGATTTTTCGCTTGTAAACTTGAGAACGCGGTTTTCAGCCGTATCTTCGGTTCGGTCCGTGTTTTCGGCTTTGTCCGTATCTTCAAAACCGGCCTTGTGCATAGGCGGTGCAACCGAGATGATGTCTTTTATGCGGATTTTGCGGCTGTCGACGATAATAAGATGTTCGTATACCCCGGCTGTGCGCTTATAGAGGGTGTCGCGCACGGCAAGTTCTACGGCTAAAAGAGCGGTTGCATATAAAATCAGGGTAACTGCAAGTGTGAATTCGCGCCAATGTAAAACCGCAAGCATAATAAACGCCGCAACCGCTGCAAAAATATACAGCTTATTGCTGCGCCGTGTAAGGGGAAGCAATAGGGTGCCCGCTTGTTTTATAAGCAGCTTTGCCCGTACCGGATAAGACAACAAAAGAAAAAGGGCGCAGACATATGAAAATACTTCTATTGTATAGTGCAAATTTCGGTTCATATTTCTACCTTGCGCTCAAAAAGCAGGATTGTAATAAAAAAATACAAAGCCGAAAACACCAAAAAGCAGCCGGTAAAAAGCAGCAATAAAATATCCGGCACCGGCGCATCGCCGGAAACGGGCGGAATAATAAGATCCGATAACCGTTCCGCCGTTTTCAATGTGACGAATACCGCAATAAACGTAAAAAGAATCATCAAAAAAGAAGCTTTACGTGTCCGCATAAAGGAGCGGTATAAAACAACAACAAAATTTACAACCGTTTGCGCAAACACAAAAAAGGCAATCGCCGTAAAAAATACGCAGACCGTTACGTTTAGCTGTTCAATAAAAAGGAAATAATAAATCTTTCGTATCAGTTCTCCGTATGATTTGCTTGCCGCAGGATGTAAAATCCCGGCTAAGGGCATTGAAAAAGTTAAATAAAAGAAAACGGGAACGGCATAGATAAGAAATTCGGCAAGACCGATTATCATTTTTCCCGCAAACAAAACAACCGGCTTTTTAGGTAAGCTCAACAAAAGATAGCCCCTGTCGCTGAGTAAATCGTTACCGATATTGCCCGCTCCTTTTAAAAGGGGAAGAAAAAACACACAGCCGACGGTAAGCAATGCGCTTATCACAAGCAGTGCAATAAAAAGACCGTAAAAGGGAAGCTGCGATTCGCTGTCTGCTCCGACTGTACCGAGCGGCAAACCGATTGCGGCGAACACAAAGAGGGCCGCACTGACTAAAGCGATTGTATGTTTGCGCGCCTTCCATTCCTGACGTAATATACTTATCATATCATTCTCCTCATTAAAATCCTTACATCATAAATCCTGAAACGTTTTAATATACAGTTGATCTATCGATGCCCCGTGGGCGCTGCGAAGTTTTTCCGCTTCTCCGTAGAGGGCAATTTCACCTTCTTTTATAAAACACACATCATCGAACATCGTTTCGATATCGTGAATCAAGTGTGTACTTATAAGAACGGACGAATCCTCGCTGTAGTTTTTAATAATCGTCGAAACGATACGCTCGCGCGCAACAGGGTCGATACCTCCTAAAGGTTCATCCAATAAAAACAGTTTTGCTTTGCGCGAAAAGGTAAGAGTAAGGTTTAATTTTTCAATCATACCCTTCGACATTGCCGAAACTTTTTCGTCTGCACCGAGCTTCATAAAATCCAGCATATCGCGCGCTTTGTCGGGGGCGAAGTCGTCGAAATAATCCGCATAAAAAGAGCAGGCATCGGAGGCGGTCATCCAGAGGGGAAGCGTATTGCGGTCGGGTAAAAGAGCCGTCAATGCCTTTGTTTCGCTTCCGATATTCAATCCGCAAATTGAAATAGAACCCGAAGAAGGCTTTTGAAGCCCTGCGGCGATTTTCAGCAGGGTGGTTTTTCCGCTTCCGTTCGGTCCCATAAGGCCTAAAATGCGTCCCGCTTTTAATTCAAGATTTACATCGCGCAGCGCTTGTTTTTTGAAAAACCGTTTATTCAGGTTTTCGGTTTTTAAAATCGTTTCCATTATACATTCTCCTGTTTACATTCGGTTCGGTTTTCAATATGTTTTTGTACGAGAGCAATAATGTCGGCGGCGGAAAAACCGCATTCGTTCATGCCGCTCACAAAATCGCTTACAAGGTTATGCGATACCTCGTTCCGTACATTTTCTATAACCGCTTTGTTTTCGGTTATAAAAGTTCCCATACCCCGCCTTTTTTCGGCAATGCCTTCGCGTTCAAGTTCCGCATAAGAACGGATAACCGTATTCGGGTTTACCCGCATGTCTTCGGCCGTTTGCCTCACCGAAGGAAGCTGTTGGCCCGGTTTTAATTCTTCGGAAATAAGGCGCCGCTTGATTGTATCCATGATTTGAAGATAGATCGGCGCCGTGTCGTTGAATTGAGTCATATCATTCATTTTTCTCCCGCCTTAGTGTTATAGATGTATAATACACTAGACTAAAAAAAATGTCAAGAGAAAAGTTCGGAGACTTGGAAACATTCATAATGGGCTTCGGTAAGCTTTTTTTCAGGTAAGCGGGGGCGGAAAATCCGAGCCGGTCTGTAAAGAAAAATGTTGACAACTCCGATATTCGTGCTATAATTACGCAATATACCGTGTGTATATAATTGTTCTTAAAGGAGTATTTAATGAAAAAATTGGTTATGGCATTTTTGGTTGTATTACTGATAGCGGTTTCTGCAAGTGCCGAAGGGAAAAAGGACTCTGCAGATACGGGAAGTATTACAATGAATATTCAACACAATCTACCTATCTCAAATCCTTGGCAAGCCGGTTTTGAATATATCAAAGAGCAGATGCTCAAAAAATATCCCAATACAAAGTCTACCATTTATCCGAACGGACAACTGGCAAAGGGAGATTGGAAAATTATTTTTGAGCAGACACAGAGTAATGTTGTACAGATGACGTGTGAATCTCAGGTAACTCTGGCGACTTTAGTTCCCGAGTTGTTTTCACTAAGCACTCCTTTTCTTTTTGAAGATATGAATCACCTGATTCGGTTTATGGAAACGGACCCGGAATATGTTAAAGAATGGTTTGCAAAATTGGAAGATAATAATTTGAAAGTATTGACTTATTGGCCAAGAGGACCCCGCCAACTTTTAAATTCTAAGAGGCCGATTGTTTCTCCTGCGGATATTGCCGGACTGAAATTTAGGGTTCCCGGCATGCCTCTTTTTATTACAACTTTTGAAGCTATGGGTGCCAAACCTGTTCCTATGCCTTCGGGTGAAATTTACACGGCAATGCAGCTTGGAACGGTTGCCGGAGAGGATAACTCTTTACAAACAATTCGTGATACAAAAACCTTTGAACAAGGTAAATATTTTAATGTATGGAATTATATGGCAGACGGTGTTCTTGTTGTTGTAAATAAAGCATGGTATGACAAGCTTCCCGCAGATTTCCGGACAGATCTTAATAATATTGCAAAAGAATCGACAAAAGTAATGCTCGAATTAGTAACCAAAGGAGAGTTAAAAGCACGTGAAGAAATGGCTGCAAAGGGAATAAAATTTACAGATTTTACTCCTGAGATGAAAAAACCCTGGATTGACCGGATGGAACCTGTATATTCAAGTGTGGCAAAAACTGTTGGTGAAGAAACTTTTAAAAAACTGAAAGCCGGCGCTGACGCAACACGATAACAACTATTATTATATTTTAATGACCGATTTGAATTAACGGATACCGACATTTTATGCTGTTGGTATCCGTTTTTCTAAAAAAGGATTAACAATGGGGAAAAAAATAATTAAGTTTTTACGAAATATTGATTACCATATACAACCTGTTTTGATGTCTTTTTTGCTTATTGCGGCTCTAATACAAGTGCTGTACCGCTTTTTGCATTTTCTAAAGACTCCGTGGACTCTTGAATTAATTACCTTCCTTTTCAGTGCTTCCGTGTGGTTTGGAATTAGTATTGCCATAAAAGAAAATATTCATGTGGGGATTGAGGCTGTTTACAGGCATTTCCCTATAAAAATACGCAAAATATTAAAGATTTTTAACAGCCTTCTTTTTATGATTATGATGGTTTTTTTGGGCTATTTGGGGACTCATGCTATAATCGGATATTTTCGCAGTCAAACACTTGCTCCGGCAACCCATCTTCCATATTGGTTTTTAAGATCTCCTTGTGTTTTTGGGGCTATTCTTTCTGTGTATAGAATTATTGAAAAAATTCACGGAATTCTAACAGGAAAAGATCCTGAATTTATGCAAGATGAATTACACTCATATACTCAGCTACCTGAAAATGCAAAACAGGAGGAATTTTGATGGTACCTATAATGAGCATAACGGTTTTTGTTTTAGCAGTAGTATTAATGATTTTGGGTTCTCCGGTTTTTGTGGCAATCGGACTTTCCAGTATTTTGACAATAGTTTTTTATCATCCTGTTCCTTTGATATCTATTCCTCAATTAATGTTTTCCGGTATGGAATCCTATGTTCTGGTTGCAATCCCTCTGTTTATTCTTGCCGGCGTAATGATGGAAACTTGTGGCGTCGCAAAACATCTTATCAATTTCTGTAAAGCTCAAGTCAGCTGGGCTCGAGGCGGGTTAGGAGCGGTAAATATTCTTTCCAGTTTTATATTCGGTGGAATTTCCGGCTCTTCAGTTGCCGATACTGTTGCTATCGGTTCTATTATGATTCCTGAGATGGAGGAAGACGGATATAGCAAAGAATACTCTGCCGCTATTACTGTTATTTCTTCAACTCTTTCTGTTGTTGTTCCTCCCAGTATTTTAATGATAATTTTAGGAGGAGTGGCAGAACTTTCGGTTTCCTGGTTGCTGGTAGGGGGTATTGTTCCGGGAATTCTTATGACTTTGAGCATGATGATTCAAAATAATATTATCTCCAGACGACATTCTTTTGGGCATGTGAAGAAATTTTCTTTTTCGTATCTATGGAAAACATTCAAATGCGGCTTTTGGGCACTGGGAGCGCCGGCTATTATTCTTTCGGGCATTATGACGGGTATCGTTACTCCAACCGAATCCGGGGCTATTGTTTTTTTCTATACCCTGATAATTTCTATTTTTTATTATAAAACAATGAACTGGAAAGTTTTGTACCGTTCTTTTATAAATGGTGCTCAAATTACAGCTTCTGTGGTTTCTATCATTGCCGTTTCTTCGATTTTCACATTTATCCTTACGTTTGAAGGGTTGCCCCAAATTGCAGCAAAGGCACTGCTTTCAATATCAACAAAGCCCATTGTTATTCTTATGCTTATTAATATTTTACTTCTATTTGTTGGAATGCTAATAGATGCCGGTGTGGCTATTATTATTTTAGCTCCCATCCTTTTTCCTGTTGTTTTACAGGTAGGGGTAGATCCAATTCATTTTGGAGTTCTTGTTGTTCTTAACTTAGCTATTGGGTTGGTAACGCCTCCTTTTGGAGTTTGTTTATTCAGTGTTTGTAATGTAGCTAAGATTAGTATGGAAAATTTGCTTAAAGCATCTTTTCCTCTGTATGCCTCTCTTCTTGTTGTATTGATATTAGCAACACTTTTTCCAAATATTGTTCTTTTTTTACCGAAGTTAATTTTTGGTTAGCGGAATTTAGGCGGAAAAAGAAAATAATTATTTTTTTAGATAAAAATCCTACGGTAACATCATTTAATGTTTTGAATTTGACTAATAGTTTATGGAGATGATATATGAATACTAAAAGACGGGACAGTCAATGGGACAGGGACGGAGTTATTAATGAAATGTTAAAAGATGTGCCGATTCCTAGGATGGCTGTTGTAAAACAATATTTTAAAGATAATTCAATTTCGGATATTCCTGCTGCGGTTAAAAAGGAATTCCATCGGCCGGAAATTGCAAAAACAATAAAACCCGGTCATTCTATTGCTGTCACAGTAGGGAGCCGGGGTATTGCAAATATTCCTCTGATAACACGAGAAATTATCAAAAATGTCAAGGAACTGGGAGGTAAGCCTTTTATTGTTCCTGCTATGGGGTCTCACGGCGGTGCTACAGCACAGGGACAAAAAGAATATCTGGAAGGACTTGGAGTTACAGAGGAATATATAGGGGCGCCTATTATATCGTCTATGGACACAGTTAAAATTGCAGAAACTGCCGATGGTAAAGAAGTTCGAATTGATGCTCATGCTGCTCAAGCAGACGGTATAATTGTTGCGGGGCGGATTAAACCGCATACAGCTTTTACGGGAGAATTTGAAAGCGGCTTATATAAAATGATGACTATCGGGCTTGGCAAACAAAAAGGGGCTGAATTTTGTCATTCGGAAGGGTTTAAAAATATGGCCCACAATGTAAAAACCTTTGGAAAAATTATTCTTGATAAGGCACCGATTTTATTCGGTTTAGCACTTGTGGAAGATTCTTTTGATAATACCGCAATTATTGAGGCAATCCCGGTAAGCCGAATTCCTACAAGAGAACCGGAATTGTTATTAAAGGCTAAAGAATTGATGCCTAAGATATATATTAATAACATAGACATTCTTATTGTCGATCAGATCGGTAAAAATTTTAGCGGGGACGGTATGGACCCGAATATAACAGCCTCTTATTGTACCCCCTATGCGCATGGAGGTCCGGAGGTTCAGCGATATATTGTTCTTGATTTGAGCGATGAAACGCATGGCAATGCCATGGGTGCCGGTATGGCAGACTTTAGCACCAAAAGAGTGTTTGATAAAATGGATTTCGATGCGGCTTATCCCAATGCTCTTACTTGTACGGTTTTGAAAGGTGTGAAAGTTCCCGTTATTCTCAAAAATGATAAGACTGCCATCCAGGCGGCTGTTTTTACATGTGTAGGAATTGATAAAAAATCTCCCAGAATTGTTCGTATTGCCAATTCTGCCCATATTGAAAAAATTATGGTGTCTGAGGCACTCAAGGCCGAAGTTGAAGCGCATACCGAAATGAGTTTTCTTTCTGAATTTCAAGTTCTTGATTTTGATAAGGACGGTAATTTGAAAATAGGCGAGTTCTGAGAAGCTCTAAAAATGAGTTTATAACTCATTTTGTATAACTGCTGTTTTTACTCATCAATAAATTCGGCTCCGTATTGAAAATAAAACCGATACATTGCCGGTTTTCAATTATCATATAGAGGCAACCCGTTCTTTATGTTTCCGCGATTTGATAATAAAAAGCGGCAAGTTCGGTTCGGGTCATCAGTTTGGGAACGGGGTAGAGGGGGTTTGCTTCTTTTTCGGCAAGAGCTGCCAAAAAGGGGATGTCCACCTCTTTTATGCCTGCAATCTTATCGGGAATGTTCATCCGCGCATTTAAATCTTTTACGGCTTTTATAAAAATTTCCGCTCCCTGTTTGCAGGGCGTGTTTTCGGTACAAAGACCGGCTGCCAGCGCCATTTGATACAGTTTTTTGTGAACGCTTTTGCCGTAGGCTTCCAAAACATAGGGCATAATCACGGCATTGGCAAGGCCGTGGGGCGTTCCGTAAAAACCGCCGAGAGAATGGGCGACGGCATGGATATAGCCTACATAGGATTTTGAAAAGGCAAGCCCCGCCTTATGAGCCGCATGCAGCATGTTTTCCCGCGCCCGGTGATTTGAGCCGTCTTTATAGGCCGCTTCGATATTTTCAAAAACAAGCTTTGCCGCTTCCAGTGCAAGAGCACGTGTTTCCCTCGTAGCCGATCGGCCGATGTAGGCTTCTACCGCATGGGTAAGCGCGTCGATTCCGGTGGAAGCGGTAATATGGGGCGGAAGGCTATAAGTGAGTGAGGCATCGAGGACTGCATAGCGGGGAATCAGGGGAAAACTCATAAGCGCATATTTTTCGTGTTTTTTGCCGTCGGTAATGATGGCCGCAAGGGTAACTTCGCTTCCGGTGCCGGCCGTTGTAGGAACGGCAATGAGCGGCACAAGCGGCCGCCGTACCCGGCATGTCCCCTTCATTTTTTCCACCGGTTTTTCGGGATAGGCAATCCGTGCTCCGACGGCTTTTGCGCAGTCCATCGGAGAGCCGCCTCCTATAGCGATAATACCCTCGGCTCCCGAATCTTTATAGAGGGTAAACGCTTCTTCAACATTTGATACGGTCGGGTTTGCTTCGGTTTTATCATAAACGCAAAAGCGTATGCCGTTTTCCTGTAAAACCCGTATAAGCGGTTCGGTTAAACCGTTTTCAACGATACCCCTGTCGGTTACGATAAGAACGGATTTAAGGGCTTCTTTTTGCAGCACTTTGTCCAGCTTTACGCAGGAAAAAATGATTTGCGGCTCCCGATACGGAAGAAGGGGTTGGGTCAATCGAAAAGCGGCTTGGAACAAACGGCAGTATACGGCTTTTGGAAAAAACATGATGAAATCAAATCTACCATGCCTTTTTCAAAATGTCAATAAGACTATTTTTGTCATAATGGTTTCTGTCGTGTATAAAGAACAGCACCTAAAGAAGAATGCACTTGATTTGGCCGCACTGCCTGAAAAGACACAGCAGCTGTAGAATAAACGTATCTCTGTGGCTGTGTGTACATACAGTACCCAGGTTGACAGCAGCTTAGACTATGATATACTGTAAACAATATCGGTGAAAAAACACATGCGGTTTGAAGCGGCCGCCGAATGGAGATTGTACAAAATGATTAATGTTGAATTACCGAAACTGAAAAAGAAAATATCGTTCGCTGTATTTATTATATACATACTATTATCCGCCCGTGTATATGCACAGACAATTAACCGATTCGGTAAAAATATACTGGAACGATTTATACCGCCGCACGGATATGTACGGCTTGATTATGCCGATAATTCGTTTCAGCAATATTTGCGCTTATATCCGCTCAAAGAATATACCGCCCCCGTTCTCTTATATAACGGAGAAACAAAGGTACATAATGTGCATGTGTCGGTTTTTTCCATGCCCTTGCTTAAACAGGATTTGATTCAATGTGCCGATGCCATTATAAAATTAAAAGCCGAATATTTGTATAGTAAAAAGAAATTTTCCGAGATTTCATTCAATATTACCAATGGAATGTCCGTTCCGTTCGAAAGATATTCCAAAGGCGATAGAGTTATAGTCAATAACAATAAAACCGTTTGGAAGGAGGGATATAAAAAAGGTATAACGCGAGATATTTTTGATGAGTATTTAAAATTCATCTACATATATGCGGGAACATATTCTTTAGCACACGAAGCGAAACATACGAATTTGGAGCACATAAAAATAGGAGATTTTTTTATCTACGGCGGCAATCCCGGTCATGCAGTATTGGTTCTTGATTTAGCTCAAGACCGCAAAACCGGAAAAAAAATAATGCTGCTGGGGCAAAGCTATATGCCTTCACAAGAATTTCATATCTTAAAAAGCTTTGAAGATATTTCTCCTTGGTACTACGTACAAGAAGGCGATTTGGTTACGCCCGAATGGACTTTTAAACAAAACAGCTTGATGTGTTTTGAATAGCACTATGCGCCGTCAAGCCCTCTCTTGCTAAGTATTGCTTTTTTGTCCGATATTGAAAAGGTAATGACGGAAAAATAACAATGCTCATTTTCACGAAGGCTGTTGCAGTCGGTATTTTATTTTTATCAGCTGCAGAGGTATTTATGCTGTTTAATCCCTCAAAATCGGCTGCTTGTTTCCGTGCTGATAGGTATTGCCGCAATTTTTTTTCTTTGAACCTAAGATATTGTATTTATATACGGGTAACAGTTAAGCATTTTTAATCAAAGGAGTGTTTTTTATGAATGAATTTGAAAAAGCTCTTTGCGGCAATGTACGGAGCGGAAAAATCCCGGATGAACATGATATTTTCGGCGCGGAAGGTTGGAAAATAATTGCAAAGATAGAGGCTGTAAGAGCAAGATAAACCGCTTTCCGTATATTTTGAGTTAATACGGTAAAAATTGAGCTTGCAAAAGCCGATATTACCGATACTGTAAAAAAAAGTAAGAAAGCCGGGGTAAGGAAGGACAAATAAATGAAAAAACGGATGCAGATACTTTTGTATGTTTTTTTTCAGGTGTTGCTTATATCGTGTAACAATACAAAAACAATAGAACAAATTATTTTTGAAAAAATTGAAAGAAATGATTTACAGGCTATAAAAAAGATATTCAAGAATAATAATATAGATATAAATAAAGAAAACGTAAATAGAAGTAATGAAACATATTTATATTTTGCCGTTGAAAAACAACAATATGAAACAGTTGAATGGTTTATTGAAAATGGTGCCGATATAAACAAACCGAGTAATAAGGGAACTCCTTTAGAAAAGGCAGCTTATAAAGATGATTTAAAAATGGTGAAACTGTTGATAGCACATGGTGCGGATATAAATTCGACTGCCCGATATGGAGGTCTTTCGGGAGGCGGTTCTGCAATATTAACTGCGATAATACATGTAAACTATGAAATGGTAGACTATTTATTATCTCGGAATGCCGATATAAATAAGGGAACAGGCTTGGAAGGAGAAGGTGCCGCTCTCTTTTTATTCGATCAAATGCATTCAAAGTTTTCTGCAAGGCAATACGACGATTATTATAAAATGCTTGAGTATATCTTCGCAAAAGGTTTTGATGTAAATCAGACCGCATATTACGGAAATATTCTCTCGGAAGCGATAGCTCGTGAGGATTTACGCGTAATAAAACTTTTGTTACAACACAATGTAGATTTAAATTGCTTTATCGAAGATTTGAATATGACTTGTATTCAATATGCGTACGAAAAGAATAATCAGGAGGTAATATCCCTGTTACACGGAAAATAAAACCTGCCGATATAACTGCATAGATAGGGCGAGGCTTTTGTTGTAAATATCTGCTTAATACATCTTTTTTACATCTTTTGCACCCTTGTTTTATCGCAAAAAGGGCGCGATAATCAAATACGAAAATAAATTCGGCTTTGAGAGGTGCTTTATGATTTTAAAATCGATACTTACACCGGTTGCCGTTATCGGCGCATCTGTTTTGTATGCCTTTTTCAGCGGTACGTATGTTTTAGGAATGTATGAACCGGCCGTAACATTCGGCATTCCGGTTATGTCTTTTATGTGTATCTGCTTATTCGGCAAGGTGAAAGCATATTCACCCTTATTTTGCAAAGAAAAAAAATTAGGCCAATCGGATTTTGGGCAATTAAAATCTTTAAATGATTCACTAAGTCTGTTGTTCAAAGTAATCGTTTATACGTGCCTGTTTTTTACGATTTTCGGAATGCTGTATTTTTGTTTGAATTACGGCGTTTTGGATGCGATGGGGCACAATCTTGCAGCCGCTCTTGTTTCGATAAAAGAATTATGTACCTACGGTTTAATTATTTTTACCTTAAAAGGGCATGTAAAACACAGGTTGATTTTAATGATGGCTGAAGAATCTCCCGGCGAAAAAACGGGAATGCCGGCTGTAAAAAAAGCGGCACAGGCGATTGCAAAGTTGACGCTGTTTATCGGTTTTTTAATTTGCTGCGGATGGGGAATTTCTTTGGCGGGTTTTATCGACCGTTCAAAATCGAACATTACCGACTTTGCGGATTTCCCTACAATCCTGTTTTTATGCGCAGGCAGCATTGTCCTTCTTTTAATTTCCGGTGTTTACAGAGGCGTCCGGCCGGTCTTTGCTCCTTTGAGCAACGGCGAAACCGGCTACACCGAGAAAAAATTGTATCAAAATGCTTTTAAGACAACAAGAATTACGGTTTTACTGTTTGCCTTTTTAAGTACGGCCATTGCGTGTATGGCAGCTTTAAATAACCTTGCGGATAAAAAATATCTCGGTACGGTTATGTATGCCGCAGTGCTGCCGGTTTTTTATGCCGTAATAATAAACTTTACGTTTTTGGCATTTGAGGCGGGAATCGAAAAGCAGGGCCGCATAGAATAGCTTATGGTTACCGATTTATTTTTATATGCGGCGGTTATTTCGATTTTTATTTTACCGGGAATGTTCCGTAAAGAAAAATTCTTATATGCACTATATAAAAGCGCTTTTTATGCCGGCGGTTTTGTAACGAGTGTAAAACTTTTAGCCCTTATGTATATATTGGAAAAGGGTATGGGCGGTTTACCGTTTAATGTTTCCTTTTTGCGTTTTAGCGTAACGGTGTTTACCAATTTTAGAGCGCTTGTGTACGGAATCATTGTCCGTCTTGTTTTACGTCAGTTTGTAATGCAAAAAACAAACTGCAGCGGAAACGGAGAAAAAAAAGACCGTATCGCTGAATTGCGGCCGGAACTTTTAAGCAATAGAGAAATTGAAGTTGTCCGGCTTGCGGCAAAAGGTTTAACAAATGCACAGATAGCCGACGAACTGTGTATTTCGGTCGTAACGGTAAAACGCCATCTTGCAACGGTATTTAAAAAAACGGGCATTAATTCGCGGCACGAACTGTTTGGCATAACGGTATAAAACATTTGTGCTTGCATATCCGTCTTAATAGCGTTATTATAGGGCATTATGGAAGCATTTAAACGAAGCTGCACGTGCGGCGATTTACGCAAAAGCGATGCCGAAAAAACGGTTACATTAAACGGCTGGATACACCGCATCCGCGAACACGGCGGTATTACCTTTATCAATTTGCGCGACAGATACGGTATTACCCAAGTTGTCGTGGACGCCGATTCTCCTTCAGAATTGCACTCGAGCGCAAAAGATTTGCATATGGAATTCTGCATTGCCGTTGAAGGACGTGTCAGAGCGCGCCCCGATTCGATGATAAATCCGGAGATGCCGACGGGAGAAATCGAAGTGCTTGCGCAAAAAGTCATTGTGCTTTCAAAAAGCGAAGTGCTTCCCTTTATGATTGACGAAGTGCAAAAAGACGGCACTCCCGTTATTCCGAATGAAGATTTGCGCCTTAAATACCGCTATTTGGATTTACGCCGCGCTCAAATGCAGCATCACTTGGCGCTGCGCCACAAGGTGTGCCTCGCGGTCAGAAACTATCTTTCTTCTCACGGATTTTACGAGCTTGAAACGCCGACCTTTATAAAATCGACCCCGGAAGGAGCACGCGACTATTTGGTTCCCTCCCGCCTGTATCCGGGAAAATTCTATGCGCTTCCCCAATCGCCGCAGCTGTATAAGCAGATTCTCATGGTTTCCGGCTTTGACCGCTATTTTCAGATAGCGCGCTGTTACCGCGACGAAGATGCCCGGGGCGACCGTCAGCCCGAATTTACCCAAATCGATATGGAAATGAGCTTTGTGTCGCGCGACGACGTTTTAAGTATAACCGAAGGCTTAATGGGAGCGGTTTTTAAAGAAACGCTGAATATCGAGCTTCCCGCCCGCTTTACGCGCATAGCTTACGATGACGCAATCGATTTGTACGGAACGGATAAGCCGGATTTGCGCTTCGATATGAAAATGCAGGATGCTTCCTTTATGGCCGATATGGGCAGTTTTCAAGTCTTTAAAGACGCGCTTCCGTCGGGAACCGTTAAGGCATTGGTTGTGCCCGGTCAAGCCGAACAGTACAGCCGAAAGCGCATAGAAGAGCTCGAAGCGGTTGCAAAAATCTATAAGGCCAAGGGACTTGCGTGGATGAAGGTTACATCCGGTACAAGCCTTGAAGGCGGCATTTCCAAATTCTTTGCGGGAAACGAAGCGGAGATTATCAAAAAACTCGGCGCTCAAGCAGGCGACCTCTTGCTTTTTGCCGCCGATGCTCAATATAAAACGGCTTGTACCGCACTCGGCGCGGTGCGCTCCCGTTTGGGGAAAGATTTGAATCTTGCAAATCCGGATGAGTTTGCCTTTGCATGGATTATCGATTTTCCCCTCTTTGAATGGAACGAGGACGAGCAAAAGTGGGACGCCGCCCACCACATGTTCAGTATGCCGCAGGAACAATACCACGCAACTCTTGAAAGCGATCCTGCGAGCGTAAAGGGCGATCTCTATGATTTGGTTTTAAACGGCTACGAGCTTGCTTCCGGTTCAATCCGTATTCATAACCCGGAACTGCAAAAGCGGATTTTCAAAATTGTCGGCTTTAACGAAGAAGAAGGCCAAAAGAAATTCGGCTTTTTAACCGAAGCCTTTAAATACGGCGCTCCTCCCCACGGCGGTATAGCTCCCGGCCTCGACCGCTTGGTTATGCTTATGTGCAAAGAGTCTTCGATAAAAGAAGTTATCGCCTTCCCGAAAAACACCTTTGCCGTAAGCCCGATGGACGAATGCCCTTCCGAAGTAGATACCAAACAGCTTGACGAATTGCATATAAAATTTACGGAATAAAAAATGGATAATCCGGCATCGGTCTTTTTTCAGGCTCTTGCCGAAAGAATGAATAAAGAAAATGACTTATCGGACATCACATATGCGTTATGTAGGGCGGATGAAAAATTCAGAGATTTCTTTTTTGAGTTTTGCTTTGATGAAAAAATAAGTGTTGAGGATATAAATCGCGAATATGCAGTCAAGAACTCCAGACCTGATTTTTACCTATGTGATATGCATGGACAGGAAAGAATTATTGAAGTAAAAATATACGATAAAAATCAGCACTTTGATCAATATAGAAAAGATTTTCCCGATGCAAAATATGCTTTTATTGCAAATTATCCTCATCAAGAAGTGCAGGATTGGACTATAAAAACATGGGGAAGCTTCTGCGATGCTATAGTTAAAAAAGGCTTAATACACAACAACAGTTTGATTTCAGGTTATATCGAATATCTTAAAATGGTGATAGGGATAGAGGAATTTAAAGCTATGAATCTAAATCTTTGTACGAGTTTACCCGACTTTTATAATAATCTGATATATATTGCTAAAAAGGAATTCGGTTTTTGGGAATATAATTCGAGTAAGTCTTTTTGCAGCAATTACTATGGACAATTTTTTTATAAAGAAGATTTATATCTTTGGTTTGGACTTTATTTTTCCCCTGAGAAAATTTATATAGGTTTAAAAGATGCCGATACATGGGTTCCCGATTGTATTCGGAAGAATATAGAAACGTTAATAGCAAACGGCCGCGGCACGGAATATTTTGACCAACCGATTAAATCGCCTGACGGGAATTACGGAGATTATTGGTTTACCCTTAAAGATAATAAATTTAATATCCTGTGTAATGAGAGCATCGATGTTGAAAAGCAAAAAAACATTTTGAAAGAATTCTTTATTTCAGTTCTTACGGAAATCGGAGCTCGGAAATATTTGAAATAATAAAATCTTTATAAAGCTGCGTTAATTAAAGTACATGATATTATCATAGACAAATTTTATTAAAAAATATAAAATTACGGCCACATGCTTTAGAACTCGTTTAGAGTCTTTAGTTCATAACATTAAAGGAGGATAAAAATGAACAAAAGTTCTGGAAATTTTTTAACAGGGTTAATTTTAGGAAAAATGTTGAATGGGAACAAGGGGAGCGGTTCCCAAAACAATGGCGGCTGCCTAACATCATTATTAGGTTTTGTTATTATCGCAGTTTTTATAATGGTAGGTGTAAACTACGGAATAAAAGGTGTTATTGCGCTGTTGGTTGTAATTATCGTTATCATTCCTGTTATAATCGGAGTAATAAAAGGGAATGCAATGGCTAACCAAAAAAGAGTTGAAGAGGCATGGGAGTTATTTAACCAAAAAAGATATACCCAAGCTTTAGAAAAAGCGGAAATGATGGCTGATAAAAATGCCGATGCGGCTTTGCTGGCAGGTGTTCTGTATTTGAACGGTGACGGGTGTGACGCAGATCCGAAAAAAGCATTTTCCTTTTTTGAGAAAGGCTATAAAAAAAATGTAGAAGCGCAGGCATACTATGGTTTTTTACTCTTGGTCGGAGCAGGCTGCGAACAGAATATACCGGAAGGAAAAAAACAGTTAATCAGTGCCGTGCAAAAAGGTAATACATATGCTATGTTGCGGCTGGGTGAATGTCAATTACGTGGAGAAAACGGTGTAGAAAAAAATATAGAACAAGGAATGAAAAACTTGCGGAAGGCGGCAGATGACAACGTGCCTTATGCAAAATATCTGGTAGGAGTTATGCAGTTTGAGGGACGTGACGGTGTACCTCTGAATAAAGAAAAAGGATTGGCTTTAATTAAAGAGGCGGCAGAGAACGATGTTCGTGATGCTCAGGACTATTTAAATACTTTGGAAAAATAGCGGCTTACACTGATTTGCTTATTATATGGACTTGACTGTCTATATAATAAGCAAAAAAGGAACTTCTTTTAATTGTCTGAAAAAAAAATCAATTATTTGTCTTTCCCGGAGTCTTTTTTCTTTCGATTTTTGCTCTGCTTTGTTTCGGGCGTTCTTTTCCTTCTTATATAAAATCCGAATCGATTCCCGTGCAAAACACAATGGGGCTGCATATGGATAAAGCTTTGTTCTACAGGCAAACACTGAATAATTGCGGTCCCTATGCGGTTATGGCGGTATTAAACGTGTTAAAAAATCAAACATATAATCCCGAAAAGCTTGCGGCCGAAATGACGTGGAGAATGCATAAAAATCTTACCTTCCCTCAGGGCCTAATAAATCTTTTGCACAAGTATCGTGTAAGCACAAAGGAATTTGTCTTAAAGAATAAATCGGACAGTGAAAAAATCGATTGGATAAAAAATACAGTGTTCGAAGGCCGTCCCGTTATAGTTTTGATAAAAGTCAAACATATTCAGCATTATGTGACAATTATAGGGTACGACGAGCACGGATTAATGGCTTATGATTCGCTTCAGGAAAAAACAAAAGACAATCCGCGAAAAACCGTTACGGACAAGCCCCTGTACGCCGGCAACAGATATTACACAAACGAAGAATTTTTGATCTTATGGAATAAGGGCGGCTATAAAATATTTTTTAGAAATTGGGCTCTTGTGTGCTTTTAACAAGGAAGTGATTATATAGCCGTGCATATCAATTTTGCTCAATCCGTAAAAAGGAGTTATCATGAAAATAGACCATATTGCACTATAAAAAAACGAATTTCCGCTCGTATTTTGTTTCCTTCGATGACGGTTCGAGGCTCGAAATAATGACAAAACCCGAAATTACGGACGATAAAAAAAATAGTGCGCGCACGGGCTACATTCATCTTTCGTTCAGCGTGGGGAGCAAAGAAAAGGTGGATACCCTTACGGAAAAACTGAAATCCGACGGATACGAGGTTTTAAGCGGGCGGCGGACTACCGGCGACGGCTATTATGAAAGTTGTATCCTCGGTGTTGAAAAAAATCAAATAGAACTGACCGAATAAAAAACGTATTAACGGGTGCGTTTTTCACACATGCGCATTAAGCGCAAAATGTCGCGCATAGTAGCGGACAAATCGGCTTCGGCGGTTTTTTTCGCTTCGCTGAAAGGAACGGCAAGGCGGTTTATGCTGAATACGGCAGTAACCCCCGTGTCGTAAGCGGCATCAAGGCCTTTTTCCGCATCTCCTACAACTGCGATAACCGGAACGCCCGCTTTTTTTGCGCGCCGCGCAACGCCGATAACGACTTTGCCGCGCAAACTTTGGCTGTCGATTTTTCCTTCGCCGGTAAAAACACAGTCTGCATTTGCAAGCCGGCGGTCGAATCCGGTTGTATCCAATACGGTTTCTATGCCCATTTTTAATTGAGCGCCTAAAAGACAAAGCATACCGTAGCCCATACCGCCGGCGGCTCCCGCTCCCGGATAATCGGCTTTATCGATACCGAGGTCGCGTTTGACAATTTCGGCTAAATGGCGCAAACCCGCGTCCAATTCCCGTACCGCAGCTTCATCGGCGCCTTTTTGTGGACCGAAAATGTAGGCGGCGCCGTTTTCGCCGTATAAGGGGTTATCTATGTCGCACATGGCGGTAAAATCGGAGTGTTTAATACGTGTGTCGATAGCTGAAGTGTCGATGCGTGCAATATCTTTAAGCGTTCCGCCGACGGGCACAAAGCTTTTGCCGTTTTTATCGAAAAATTGAACGCCCAAAGCGGCTGCTGTTCCGCAGCCGGCATCGTTTGTCGCACTGCCGCCCAAGCCTATAATTATTTTTTTGCAGCCCTTTGCCAAGGCGTCGGCAATCAGCTGGCCGGCTCCGTAGGTGGTTGTAATACGGGGATTTAATCTTCCGGCGGCAAGGGGCAGTCCGGCACAAGCGGCCATTTCCACAACGGCCGTTTTTTCGGTATCGCTGCCGTTCAAAATGCCGTAAAAACTTTCCATATCTTCAAAAAAAGGATTTTTTACAACAGTCTTTTCTTTTGTACCGCCGACGGCCTCCAAAAAAGCATCGACGCTGCCTTCTCCCCCGTCGGCAACGGGAATACTGAGAGTTTCGCATGTCGGAAAAATATCCTGAACCGCCTCTTTCATAAGCGCGCAAATGCGTGCGGAACTCATGGTTCCTTTAAATGAATCGGGAATAAGCAGAATTTTTTTCATATCGATACCTCTCTAGTAAGCATAGTATACACCTTTTACTTATCTTCGAATATGGCTTAAAGACCAATAATTAAACCGTTCTTATGTTCTCTAAGACAAAGGGATATGGGGTACGCAAGTGTTTTACACTTTTACCGCAGCGTTTTACAATTTTACTGAGCCGCTGCTTATAAATTTCAACGAATTCAAAATAAAAACATTGACAACTGAAATTTCTGGCCGTATAATATACTGTATACGAAATACGAAACAGGAGAAAAAAATGTCTTTCCAATATGCGCTGCTTAAAGAGGAATATGTAAAAAATCAAAAACAGGATACGTTTTTACAGGAACAAAATATTACAAAACTTAGAAACTATCTTTTGTTTTATTCGCAAGCCCATTCATGGGATAAGGATGTAAAACACGTTTTGTCGTTTTTTGAAAATAAATTCTTGAATTCCGAAGAAGGGCAAGCCGAAATACTTGAAGAATTGGCAACTTTGTATATAGACTTGTCAGGTGCATATTGTATGTGGCATGTTGAAAAAACGATAGATGCGGATGCCGTCGAGCGTGCTAAAAAAGCTGTTTTAGCGTTGTTGGAAAAGCTGGAGGCTTCAGCTCCCGCACGCTCAAAAGAAGTTATCGAAAAATTGACAGCCAGAACGATTAACCGCTATGAAGCGGAAAAAATAAAACCGGACTTACAAAAAGCTTTAGCAAAAAAGCATTGCGGAATAAACCTTGTTGAATATTG
Source organism: Treponema sp. OMZ 840 (assembly GCF_050937815.1). NCBI lineage: Bacteria > Pseudomonadati > Spirochaetota > Spirochaetia > Treponematales > Treponemataceae > Treponema > Treponema sp. OMZ 840. Next base: position 154,969 of record NZ_JACDIJ010000003.1, on the reverse strand, counting down.
TAAAAATACGGCGGAACTCATTTGTTCTTCAAATCTTGCGAAAATTTCAAGATTGGCAAATTCTCATCCCGACCGTATTATAATCGGTAACGATTTCGGCGATTTTTTACAGGAAACGTTGTGGCTGGGTGCTTCTTTTGTTACTACAAATCCTCCGTTGATAAATGCGGCATGGGCGCTTGATGAAAGCTATTGGCAAAATGCTTTAAAAGCATTTTTAAAACAAGAACAAGAGCTTTTAGCCGAAGCTCCGAGTTGGATGACAAAAACCGAAAAACTCTGTGCGTGTGCAACTCTTTTAGTCGTTGAAAAAAACTGCAAAATGCTCAGAGATATCTTTTTAACCGCCGGCGGAGAAACCGGTTATTGCTGTTATCAAGTTAATCCGCTAAATCACCGCGACTGCGAAAAGATGCTCGGCGAAGTACTGTTTGTATATAAAGTGCTGCAAAAACGCCTCGGCGGAATACCGAACGTATCTTTTAAACTGCCCGGTCTTCCCGCCGGCCTAAAAGTTGCGGAACGTCTTGGTGCGGAAGGAATAAGCGCCACTATCACACTTGAATACGGCTTGTTTCAAGCGCTTGCGTTTGCAAAAATCTTTAAGGAAAGCAAGGCGTTGATAAACAATCTCGTTATTATGAACGGCAGAATTGCCTTCCCTGTCAGAGATGAACTGCTCGAATCCGGTGTCCCCGAAACGGATCTTTCCTACCGTTTTACGGGGGTTGAAATAACAAGGCGCTTGTATCGGGTTTTATATGCAAAAAAAGCCGATGGCGGATTGGAGCTGGATAAAAAGAAGGTTCGCATTATGAATGCGTCTTTAAGAGATTACGGAACCGATATTCCCGATTTAACCGAATTATGGGGTTCTCCGTTAATTACAATCTTTCCGAATGCCCGGCAGGTTTTTGATGCCGCAAAACGGGAAATATCTTTAGATGCGGTGTTTAAAAAAACCGATGAAAAATATATCGGTGTTCTTAAAAAAAGTTCTCAATTTTCCCAAGCATACTGGTATGAGGCAGACGGCACGGAATCACGGCCCGAAGGATACATTCCGTTTGATATCGAGCATGAAAACGAAATAATCGATTGGCCGCCCATTGCCGCTACTTTAAGTCAATTTTTGGACTCGTATAAAGCTTTAGCGGCAAAAATGGATATGTTAATACCTGAGGAGGCATAATATGAAAGAATATGAATTCGGAAAACTGAGAATTGACCCGACCGTGAATCCTGCTATCTTAAATACGCTGACATGGGATCGGGAAAAGGCAGCCGAACAGGTAAAATCCGCACAAATAACTTATAAAGCGGACACTCATGCTATTGTGTCGGATACTATAAAGATACACGATCTTTCATTATCCGTATACAAAGGCAATTCTTATGTTATCGCAGATTTACCGGACGGCCAAAGCGTCATTATCGCGCAAGGTAAAAATGAAAAGATTTTTAATACAAAGCCTGTTGCCGAAAAAGATGAGTTCGAGGTTTTTCCCGTAACGGATGATGTGCTGCATACCTATGTTTCCCTTATCAATTCGCGAAAAGGCCCCAAGGCGCTCGGTTCCGTGCCGCGGCTCGGAATCGGTGTTCGGCATACAACTTGTCTTTGGCCGGGTATTTTTAGAGCGATGAACAGGGGCGATTTTGCCGCAAACTTTATTCAAAATTCGGTTCGTGAATTATATTTGCTCAACGATCTTATAGCCGGTATTCCGCCCAGAACAAACCATCTTTTCAGTTTCGGCCCCGTTCCGGAAGGGCATAGCGGCAGTTCCTTTGAAGGTTTATGGACATACGGCGTTTATAATGCGCTGATAAGCGAATACGACTTAAAATACGGTGCGGATGCGGATCACCTTCAAGTAAAACGAGGCAGTGAAGGCATTGAACGGACAAAAAAGTTTATAGATGCAGCCAAATATTATTCTTTTTATACGTTGGATGTTTCCGATATACTTAATTATCATGCTATGTGGATAAAAGATTGCGCCTCGTGCGAAGCAATAGTCCGCACTGTGCTGCCGAGCAAGACTTTGCGCACAGATGTTTTCTTTTTCCATCGGCAAAAAAAGGTAATCGGAAAACAAGTATATCAATTTGACGATGCTCAGATTTCCAGAATGATTGGAAAGTATTGGGAAGCGCTTAATCATGTAGAAGAACTTATCGCATATATTAAACATATTAAAAAGGGTGAAGCCTTTGATGTTGAACTCAGCATTGATGAAAATCCGCCCGACGTCAGAACTTTCGATACGATTACGACAAACGAAGAACTGCTTTTTTTAATGGAAGAAATAAGGCGGCGGAACATGCCGGTTACACATTTGGCCCCGAATTTCGGCGTTGAAAAATGCACGGATTACAGATGTCCCGACGGGCTTGAAATGCTGGAAAGAAGAATCTCGGCACAGGTAAATATGGCGAATAAGTACGGCTTTATGCTGGATTGCCATTCCGGCGACGATTTAAGTAAGGCAACCAGAAGAATATTCGGATCGGCTTCGCGCGGAAAAATTAATTTTAAACTATCGCCTTCATTGCAGCAATTATACGGTAAAGTTTTAGCCGATGTGCATCCTGAGATTTTTACCGATTGGTATACTCAAACATATGAATATACGAAAAAATGTGCCGCTCAAGGCTCGCCGTTTGCAATAAACGCACTCAAGCGGCATGAATTGTACGAAACTCAATCGCCTTCGCCGGAGCATTTTTTCTTTCTTGAATACGGCTTTGCCATTGTCGGCATGAGGGACGATAAGGGGCAATTTATAAATAGAGCCAAATTTTATGATGTTTCCGATTTTTTCAAAGACGAATTGAGCGCCAAACTTGACGCTTTTCTTTTTGAAGCGGCGGATGATTTATTTAATTATATAAAATAAAAGGATGAAGCTATGTATCATTTGGAAAATCAAACGGCCGTTGTCGTAGGAGCCGCTTCCGGTATCGGGAAGGCGTGCGCGATACGGCTTGCCGCGGAAGGAGCTGCGGTCGTTTGTGCCGATCTAAACTTTGACGGTTTGTTGCAAACGGTTGATGAAATAAAAGACAGCGGCGGTACGGCAAAAGCCGTCAAAGTGGACTTGACATCAATCGATTCCATCAACAATCTCGTTTCGGAGGCTGTAGCCTCATTCGGGCATATACATATTTTGGTTAATGTTGCCGGCGTGTGTCAAAGCAAACCCCTGCTTGACGTTACGGAAAAGGACTGGGATTTTATTGTCGACATTAATCAAAAAGGAACGGTTTTTTGTCTGCAAAAAATAGCAAAACAAATGGTCGATCAAGTACCGGATTCCGTAAAAAATGCAAAAAAAAGTACGCACTGTTACGGTAAAATCGTTTTATGCTCTTCCATTTCAGGCAGGCGCGGGCGTGAACTGCAAGTTCATTATGCGGCTTCGAAGGCGGCGATTATCAGCATAACGCAGTCGGCCGCTTTAGCCTTTGCTCCCTTCGGTATTAATGTCAATGCCATATCTCCAAGTGTTGTCAAAACGCCGATGTGGGAAAAAAATGTGCAGGAAAAAAGCCTTGCATTTAATAAAGACGTTTTAAAAGAAACCGAAGATTTTATAAACAGAATTCCGCTTAAGCGGGCGGGTACCGTTGAAGAAATGGCAAATGCGGTGGCGTTTTTATGTTCAAAAGAATCGGATTATATCACCGGTCAAACATTAAATGTTGACGGCGGATTCGAAATGAACTGAAATAGAATTTACTACAAATAAACGATTAGGAGGAACAGATGAAAAAATTTGTAGTGGTATTAAGTGTGTTGGCATTAGCTTTAGGAATCGGTTTTGCTAATGGTAGCCAGGAAGCCAAAGCCGGAAAACCGGTTGTAATACAAATCGGCTTTGAAAACGCAATGTATGAACCGGTAGGACAGGCGGTGCAAAAATGGAAAGAACTCCTTGAACAAGAAAGCAAGGGCACAATGAAGCTTGAAATTTATCCGGACAGCCAATTGGGTTCAAAAAATAAATTGATAGACTCGATGCTTTTGGGAGAGCCGGTAATTACAATTGCCGAAGGTTCTTTTTATGCCGAATACGGAGTACCCGATTTCGGAATCTTAGTATCGCCCTTTTTGTTTGACAACTGGGATCAGTGCTGGAAATTGATAGACAGTCCCTGGTATGCCGAACAATGTAAAAAGCTTGAAACAAAGGGTCTAAAAATTTTGACTTCAAACTGGGTATACGGCGAAAGACATACGTTAACCACAAAACCGGTTAACAAAGTAGAAGATTTTAAAGGCTTAAAAATCCGCGTTCCCAACAATAAAATCCAAACAATCGGAATGAATGTTTTAGGCTGCACTGCAACCGGTATGAGCTTAGGCGACGTATATCAAGCTTTGCAAACCAAAACGATAGACGGAGCGGAAAACCCGTTGTCGACTCTGTACGGAAGAAAACTGCATGAAGTGGCAAAATATCTTGTGCTTGACGGACATGTAAAAATGCTTGTTTCTTGGCTGACGTCGAATCAATTTTTCAAATCGCTGACACCGGAACAACAGCAGCTGTTAATCAGTACGGGAAACAAAGCCGGTTTATATAATAATGAATGTCAAGCGAGTGCCGATAAAGAATACTTGGATAAAATGGTTGCCGAAGGTTGTACGGTAAAATATTTAAGCCCGCAAGAATTGGCCGCCTTTAAGGCTAAGGCACAAAGCTTTTATGACCACGGAAAAGAATTTAACTGGTCGGAAGGCTTATATCAAAAAGTTTTAAAAGCAATGGAATAATTGTTGGAGCGTGTTTTATGGTAAGGAAATATCTCGGCTATTTAAAGAAAGTTGATTACATACTTGCAGGCATTACTTTGAGTACCTTGGTTTTTTTAACGGTAATGGGAGTTGTTATGCGGTATATATTCGGAAAACCGTTTACGTGGCTTGAAGAAGTTCAGCTTTTTTGTATGGTTTGGGTTGTTTTTTTCGGTGCAGCCCCCGCACTTAGATCCGGCAGTCATGTTGCAATTGAAATTATAGTTGAGTTATTTCCTTTGAAAATTCAAAATATTATAAACATTTTCATTGATATTGTTTTTATAGGCGTTATGTCGTATTTTTTTTATCAAAGCTTAGGTTATATTCGAATGTTTATACTTAATGCAAGAACAACTCCGATGCTTGATATTCCGATGTGGTTTGTATACTTAGCCGCTCCGATTGCATCTGCCGACATGATAATTTCACATATATACATAACCTATGCGCACTACAGGAATAAAAAAGGCGGAAACAATGACTAGTATTATTGCAATTTCAGCGGTAGTTTTATTATTATTTCTTTTTTTAAAAGTACCCATTTTTATATCTATTCTCGCCGGTTCAATGGTTTATTTTGTATTTAATGAAGGAATAAGCCCGGTTATCTTTGCACAGCAATTCATTACCGGCACGGAAAGCATAACCCTATTGGCAATTCCGTTTTTTGTATTTGCCGGAACTTGTATGAATTATACGGGTGTAACAAGAAGAATTATGAATTTTTGTGCGCTCGTAACAGGCCGTTTGAACGGCGGACTTGCGCAAGTAAACGTTCTTTTGTCTACATTGATGGGAGGCTTATCCGGTTCAAATCTTGCCGATGCGGCAATGGAAGCTAAAATGTTGGTTCCGGAAATGGAGCGAAACGGCTACTCAAAAGCTTTTTCAACTGTAGTTACGGCGGTCAGTTCTATGATAACGCCGATAATACCGCCGGGCATTGCAATGATAATATACGGATGTATTGCCAATGTGTCCATAGGCAAGCTGTTTATTTCGGGTTTCGGAGTAGGCACTTTGCTTTGTGTTTCGTTAATGCTTTTTGTCGCACAAATTTCAAAAAAACGCGGATACAAACCTTTAAGAACGGAACCGCTCAAAAAAGAAGAATTTAAAAAATCTCTTTTTCCGGCTATCGCGCCTCTGTGTTTACCTATCATTATAATCGGAGGAATCAGAATCGGTGTGTTTACTGCGACAGAGGCGGGCGCCGTTGCCATCTTGTATTCCATAATTTTAGGATTTGCATACAAGGATCTTACGCTGAGCGGTATAAAAAACTCTCTAAAAGAAACAATAGAAAGCACAGCATCGATTATGCTTATTGTTGCGGCGGCAACCGTCTTTTCGTGGGTGCTCACAAAAGAAAGAATACCGCAGCAATTGACGGCATGGATGATTACGCATATAAATAATAAATATACGTTTTTGATACTGGTTAACGTATTTTTATTACTAATCGGTATGTTTATTGAGGGAAATGCTTCAATGATAGTACTTGTGCCCCTTTTGGCACCGGTTGCCGCCGCATACGGCATTGATGAAATTCAGTTTGCAATGATTTATATTTTTAATAATTCTATCGGCGCCCTTTCACCCCCGATGGGAACTTTAATGTTTGTAACGTGCGGAGTTACCGGATGTAAAACAAAGGATTTTATAAAAGAATCCGTACCCTTTTACATTATGTTGATTATAGATCTTCTTTTACTTACATTTGTGCCGTTTTTTTCAACCTTTCTTATCGATATCTTTTATTGATTTAAGCACAAAAAGAGATTGGAACGTATAAAAAACGGAGACGGTATTTTTGCCGGCTCCGTTTTTTATTTTCGGGATAAAATGTCCTGTTTGAAATACCGGCCTTTTGAAGCGGTCTATATTTCTATTTTTTTATTAAAAAAGCGCTTTTCATTCTTTGTGCGGAATTCAACAAATGTTCTTCCATTGCGCTGCCTGCGGCGGACGCTTCTCCGTTGAGCATAAGGTTTATAATATGTATATGTTCTTGCATTGCCGCCGTTTCAATGTTCGGGTCATATTGCCGAAAAAAATTATTTCTAATCAACCAACACTGATCCTGAATTCCCTTAATGATGCTCTCCAATTTTTGATTTTCGGCAACACGGATTATCCAATCATGCAAGTTTCTGTCATATTCAAGAAAACTTTCTTTTTGATTCGATTCTACAAGCCGGTTTCCTTCGGAACGCATCTGTTGTAATTCGGTTTGTTTACTGGCGGTTATTTTTTTTACGGCATGCTTTACGGCAAAGCTTTCGAGGCAGCCGCGTATCGAAAAAAGATTTTCCAAATCTTCGATTGTAGGAGCATATACTTCATAATGAATTCCGTTGTACATAACCAAGCCTTGCTCGACTAAGGCTTTAAGAGCATCCCGTACGGGAGTTCTGCTTATATCGAGTTTTTCGGCAAGTATATCAACTCTCAGCTTTTCGCCGGACTTAAAATCTGCGCAGATAATTTTTGCTTTTATAATATTCATAGCCTGTTCGCTTAGGCTCACTCTTTTGATTTGGCTAATCTTCATCTGCAATTATTTTATCATATAATATAATAGTGTTCAACAACAAGTTCCGCTCCTATAAAAATAAGGAGGTATCTAAAAATATCGATTTTTAGATACCTCCGAACGTACTCCGTTTTACAAAATCGTTAAAAAACAGCTTTTACGGCAATAAGCCGCCTAAGCTTACAATTCTTTAATGATAGACATATCGCCCGAAACGGCGGCGCGAAGAACCGGCCCCATATATTCATCGACCAAGGATGCATTCATGGGAACGGGCATGTTTCGCAGCTTCATGTCCAATTGGGGATCTTTTGCGGCGGACAAAGCTCTTTTGATATGTTCTTCGGTGAATCCTTCTATTTCGCCGAGCGTTGTCGGAGCGTTGATGCTCTTACCGTATGCAATCATTGCTTTTGCAACGGATACGGCCAAATCTCTACCCGACAAATTGTCCACATCGTCGTTTGTGTAGCCGAATTTTTTGAATATTTTTCCAACAACTTTTAATTGAGGCTGGATTGCCTTGGAGTATAAAATGGCGTAGTAGGGATTCATTATACCGCAGGCGGTTCCGTGTCCTACTATATCCACCAGCGAAAAACTCGTTAAGTGCGCTCCGGATGTTCCTCCGACCATAATAGCATATCCGCCTAAGTCGGTTGCCAAACCGATTGCTTCACGTGCTTGCATGTCCGAAGGATTCGCTATTAATTTATGGGCATATTCGGCACACAAACTTATTGCACATTCGGCCAATTCCTTTGTTTTATCATACGAAGCTTCTTTTGCGCCGCAAAACACTTCAAAGGTATGAGCAATTGCATCCAATGCGCCGTCGATAGTAACTTTTACAGGCATCGATTTTGTTACCGAATAATCGAAAACCGCAACATTCGGTACAATCGATTCATCTACTATTAATTTTTTTTGGCCGACTACCGGATCCGTAATATTGGCGTATTTTGTAAGGTGTGCGCCGGAAGAAGCGGAGGTTTCAATTGCAATCAGCGGAATCATTTTAGATTGGGTTGCTTGCAATTCTTTTGTTACGACTCCGGTTCCGAAATAGTGATCGATTTCAGGCGTTACCTTTGCGCCGAGCGTTGCAAGCGCGCAAGCCGCCTTACAAGCGTCGATTGTCGAACCTCCGCCTAAGGCTATAATACAATCGGGTTTTGTGTGTAAAATATAGGATTCGATTCTGTAAACGTCTTCGCGCGGTGCATTGGGTTTTGCATCGGGGCATATACATCCGCCGGCCAATTCTACGCCGCTTTCGTTCAGATACTTTACAACCGTATCGGCAAAGGGTTTCATATATGTCGTATTGCTTACCAAAAGAGCCTTTTTACCGAAACGTAGGGTTATTTTCCCGATTTGGTCTATAACAGACAATCCGAAAACATAGGAATCGCCCTTCCATTCTTTTAAAAGCCGATAAGCTTCTTTCAATTGATCCATGGTGTATTCTCCTTAATATTAATGGTTTTTACAGAGTTTTTTAACTCTTTTTACAACATTACCTGCGCTTAGTCCGTAGGCGGCAAGTAATTTAAAATAGTCTCCCGTTTCGGTAAAGGTGTCTTCAATACCGATAGCGTCAAACTCACACGTAATCTTCTTTTTCATCAGCTCTTCGCAAACAGCTCCGGTAAAGCCGCCTTTAAGTACATGTTCTTCAATACATAAAAGCTTGCCGGTTTTCTTTATACTGGCAGCGATGGGTTTGATATCGAAGGGTTTTACAAAGGGAACCGAAAAAACTTCCGCATGTATGCCCTGTTTTTTAAGGGTTTCAAAGGCTTCCATAGCAAACGAAGCTGTAATACCGTTTGCCGCAATCGTAATATCCGTACCGGTTGTACATTTTATTACTTTTTTTTCGGTAAAATCTTTTTTGCCGGGTAATTCGGGCAGTGCGTTTCTGTTTATCCGTATAAAAACAGGGCCATTTTGCTGTAATGCATATTCCAAAGCAAGTTCGGCTTGATTTGAATCGGCGGGAACAATAACCTGCATATTGGGTAAGGCCCGCATAATAGCAATGTCCGTAATGGATTGATGGCTTGCACCGTCATAGGAATCCGAAAGGCCGCCGTAGCTTCCTGCAATAATTACGGGAAGATTATTGTAGCAAATATCGTTTCGAATTTGGTCGGTCGCTTTTAAAGAAAGGAAAATGGAAAATGCATTGATAACCGGACGTAACCCGCAAGTCGCCAGTCCGGCGGCAACACCGGCCATATTCGCTTCGGCCACACCGCAGTTAAAAAATCGGTCGGGATATTTTTCCGCAAATATATTACTTTTTGTCGAAGAAGATACGTCTGCATCCAAAACAACAAGTTCCGGATGGACGGCACCCAATTCCGCAAGTTTTTTTCCAAAAGCGTCTCTCATCGCAAGACTCATAGTAAAGCCTCCTTTTTTGCCAGGTCTTTTTCCAACTCAACCATGCCTTTTTCATAGGCATCGTCGGTAATGACGGCTCCGTGCCAGGTATTTTTTCCTTCCGTAAAAGAAACTCCTTTTCCTTTGACGGTATCGTATATAACGGCCTTCGGCCACACGTTGTCGGAATCAAGCCATTTAAAGGAATCAAGAACATCCTGTACTTTGTGCCCGTTATAAGCCTTTGAGTTAACATGCCATCCGAAAGAAGTAAGCTTGTTTTTAAGAGAATCCAAGGGCATAATTTCCTGTTCCGTACCGTCAAGCTGAACCTTATTATAGTCTACCAACAGAACTAAGCGTTCAACCTTGTATTTCGCAGCCATCATTAAAGCTTCCCATGACTGGCCTTCGTTAAGACAGCCTTCACCGGTAAGAACATAGGTCCAGAATTTTTTACCTTGCAATTTTGAGGCAAGCGCCATGCCGAGTCCGACGGAAATACCGTGTCCGAGAGCTCCGGTTGACATATCTATACCCTTGAGTTTTGTCATTGAGGGATGTCCTTGAAGGGGAGAACCCAGTGTTCTAAACGACATTAAATCGGCTACGGGGAAAAAGCCTCTATGAGCTAAAATCGTATAAATGTTTACCGATGCATGTCCCTTGCTTAAGACAAATCTGTCCCGGTCTTCCCAATCCGGTTTTTCGGGGTTGATATGTAAGCGGTTAAAATAAAGGGCGGTAATTATTTCCGCTGCGGATGCGGCTCCTCCCCAATGTCCCGTTCCCCGACTATGCAATATTTCAAACATGTATTTTCGGAAATATGCCGCAAGAGCGGATAGCTCCGTTTCCGAAAATTTTCGATTAGGATTTGAAAGCAGATCGTTTATTTTCGTTGCCATACTTTACATTCCTCCTTAAGATCCTGCTAAAAAAGATTTTTTTTACAGTATATACGGTATACGATATACTACTCGAATTAATCAAAACTGTCAAACAACTAATTTTGTATTAATATTTTCAATCCGTCTTTGTTTTCAAATTTTTTAAAGGCTTCTTCCCATTTTTCCAGCGGAAAAATATCCGAAACGAGGTCTTTTAATTTGACTTGTTTATTTTCCGCCATACGGATGGCATAATCCCAAGAATTCCAAATAGATCCCAAAGAACCCGTAACTTTTATTTCTTTATAACAAATACGGGCAAAATCAAATTCAAAAGGAGCACCGGCAAGGCCTACTTGAACAAATTGACCGTACTTTTTTACCGCTTCAATACCTGTTCGAGTTGCCGCAGGCGCGCCGGAACATTCGAATACAATATCGACGCCTTTTTCTCCGGTTATTTTTTGTATTTCTTCAATTAAATTGTTTTGTTGAACATTTATAATAAAATCCGCTCCGTACTCTTCGGCTTTTTTAAGACGCGCGGCATCGGCATTGGTGCCGGAAACGATAACCTTTGCACCGTGCGCCTTTACTACTTGCAGTGTCATAAGACCTACCGGGCCGGGACCCGTTACGAGAACAAGGTCTGTGGGCTTTATTTGTGCCAGATCCATTGCGGCGTGACATACGCAGGCCAGCGGTTCCAACAAAGCCGCTTCTTCAAAGGAAATGGAATCCGCAAGCAAATGAATCCTGTCCTGCGGTACGAGTGTGTATTTTGCAAAGGCTCCGTTATACCAATATCCGAGCGTTTTCCGGTGATTACATAAATTGTATCTGCCGTTTTTGCAATTTTCACAGCGGTTACAATATTCATACGCGGTTTCCGACGTTACCCTGTCGCCGACCTTGCATGAGCTTACCCCTTCACCCACTTCGACAACAATTCCGCTGAATTCGTGGCCTGTAATAACAGGCGGGCGTACCGGAATTGCTATATCGCTGTGCAATATGTGTATGTCGGAACCGCAGATTCCCGTTGCTTTAACTTCGATTTTAACATAGCCGGGTTTTACCTTCGGTTCTTCAACATCCCGAATCTCCATATTTCCGGGGCCTGCGGCATATTTTACAAGAGCTTTCACATTATTCTCCTTACATTATACGGTACTCTCCGAACAAGCGCTTATGTGTTTTTACATAAGCGTAATCAGTATACGTGATTTTTAATCCTTTTCATATGGTATAAAGACCAATAATTATAAGGCTTTTGTGTTCTGTAAAACAAATTTTAGCGGATAAATAACCGGACTGTGCCGATTTTAGAATGTATAATATATCAGCGATTTTCAATATCGCGGTAAAAATGAATGGCATTGTAAAAAAGAGAAGAAAATCGGATAGAGCGCGGATCGTAACCGGTTTTTTGTTTTAATTTGTTTAATTGGTATTGAAGGGTATTTTTATGCATAAAAAGCCGTATTGCCGTTTTGGCTATCGAACCTTCTTCTTGGTACAGAGTATCCAACAGGTTAATCCAATATCGTATGTCTTCTTCGCTATAGGACTTAAAAATACGGGTAATGTATTCCCGTTTTACGGGATCCGGTATTTCGCCGGAAAAGATTTCCATATTTATCGTATCATATAGCCGCGGTTCCTTTGAGGGGGAACGCAAGCATGTTTTTAAAGCTTTTTCCGCTTTTAATCGTGCGCTGTTTATTAAACGGTAATCGTCGGTTTTACTGTCCAATCCCGCCGCCAATATTACCGGATATTTCGATTGTATGGAGTCGCGCACGGTACGTACAAAATCAAGCAGTTGTTTGTCGCTGCGGCTGCTTAGCGCACAAATAAATACGGTACCGGAAACAAGCATTACCGCATTTTTTTCATGACCGATTATTGTGCCCAGCGTTTTCCATGTGTTGTCTATATGGCGCTGTATTTCCGACGGTTTAAGCGCTCCGTCAATTTCCGAATCGGAAAGAGCGGCGTTTGCTCCTCCGATATCCGTTGTTTCCGGAATTTGTACAACCGGTTCAAAAACAACGACGCGGCGCGGAATACTGATGTCAATGCCCAAAGACTTCCCCCGATTTTCCAAGCGGCGGTCTATCGTTTCCGGAGAACCGTACAGCCATTCATTTAAAAATCGGTTTTTTATGCGTTTGTCCGTATCGCTTTGCTGTTTATAATATTCGTCCCGCATAAGAATCTCGGTCATTTTTTTGAGCATTTGACCGTACTTTACCACTTCCTGATAAGGTCCGGTAACGCCGATAACTGCAACCGGCGCTCCTTTGAATCGTACGGCGATATTCGTTCCGGACAAAGCGCCTGCATATTCGGTATCGCTGTGTACGGTTATTTCACTTAAATTTTCATCGATGATTTTTTTTGCCGCAGCGTGAAATGTTCCGACCCGTGCGGCATCGGTACTTGCAATAATAATGCCTTCGGCATTCATCATATTTATTTGCCGACCGATGATTCCGCTTATTTCTTCAACTATAATTTTTGCGGTTTTTGTCGATAAAGTCATGTGTATATTATATCTGTATAATCGCTTTTATAAAAGACCGAAAACCGTTATAGTATGTATATGCATACATCGATTTATAAACGCCGTATTGGTTTTATGTGTGTACCGTTTTTATGTACGGTATGTGTTTTGTTTTGTTTTACCTCCTGCAATAAAAGGGCTTTATCTGCACAAACGCGTCCGGTATTGGGAACCGTGTGCACAATTCAGCTGTTCGAAAAGGGGCGGCAAACATATTATGATGCATTGTTTGCACGTCTTGCGCACATAGAATCGCACATGAGCATGAATATTCCCTCTTCCGATATTGCGCGTATCAACGCTGCTGCGGGTATTGAAGCGGTAGAAGTGCACGACGATACCTTTGAGGTAATAAAGCGAGCCTTATATTTTGCCGAATTAACCGAGGGTGCTTTTAACCCGGCGGCGGGTGCTTTGGTAAAATTATGGAGTATCGGAAGCGATAATCCCCGCGTACCTACTCAGACGGAAATTGACGATACGCTGCCCCTGTGCGATTGGCATAGCGTTGTTTTAAAAGAAGAAGATTGTGATTTTGCCGATAAAAAAAGCGGGAAAACAAAAAAAACCGTCTACCTTACAAAAGAGGGAACCGCATTGGATTTGGGCGGTATTGCAAAGGGGTATGCCGCCGATGAAATTGCAAAAATGATAAAATCTTTTCATATAAAGAGTGCGATTGTCGATTTGGGCGGAAATATTTATGCAGTCGGTGAAAAAAAAGAAGGCGCTGCGTGGACGGTGGGTATAAAAAATCCCTTTAATTCGGCGGCGGCTCCCGTAATTGCTCTGAGCGTAAAGGATGTTTCCGTTGTTACTTCCGGCGTGTACGAACGCTTTTTTGAATATCAGGGGCAGGTTTTTCATCATCTGTTGGATTATAAAACAGGCAAACCTGCCGATAACAGTCTTATGTCGGTAACCGTAATACATAAGTCTTCTATGGATGCCGATGCTCTTGCAACGGCCGTTTTTATTATGGGTAAAGAACGGGGAATGAATTTACTGCGTACACAAAACACGGACGGCCTTTGTATTGACAGCGAAAAAAATATTACGGTAAGCCCGGCAATTTATGCACAAAGCATATTGCTTTCGGAAGATTTTTCAATTCGGTAATTGTATTACACACATACTACCGAGTTGTCTGTAGCGGAAAAGGGTGCCGGCAAATACTTGTCTGCCGCCCAATCGTTTTCCCATGTTTTTCCGTCTATAAGATAGCGGAATTGATATTCTTGGCCGCTTTCAAGACTGAGCGTTACGGAAAACGAGCCGTTTTTTTGCTTTTTAAGCGGGGTTTCTGATGTGCTCCAATTATTAAAATCTCCGCACAGCCATACTTTTTCCGCGCCGTGTGCTGCTTCGGCAGGAAGAGAAAAGGTAACGCTGCATTTTTTTCCGGTTTTAGTGTATGTTTTTTTTAAGGCCATAAGTCCTCCTGTAAAATTTTTTACATATTCCCAAAAAGAATCTATTGTATTATAATAGTAAAAAGTCGTTTTGTGTAGTTTTATTTTGCAATTACGCTAAAATTCTTTTTTCTGCAAGGAGTTTATATGTCGGGAAAATACTTATTTACATCGGAATCCGTCGGAGAAGGACACCCCGATAAGCTTTGCGATCAAATCTCCGATGCCGTTTTGGATGCCTGTTTAAAAGATGACCCCGAAAGTCATGTTGCCTGCGAAACTTTTGCGTCAACTGCCCTGCTTTTAGTCGGAGGTGAAATTACAACGCATACCTTTGTGGATGTTCCGTCTTTGGCACGAAAAATAACGAGCGACATCGGATATACGGATGCCGCTTACGGTTTGGATTGCGACTCTATGGCGGTTTTAAATATCATTCATGCCCAATCTCCCGATATTAATCAGGGGGTTGCGGGTACCGGTTTAAAAGAATTTAAAGGCTTGCAGGGTGCCGGAGATCAGGGAATGATGTTCGGTTTTGCCTGCACCGAAACGCCCGAACTTATGCCCGCTCCCATTATGTATGCACATAAGATTTTGCGCAAAGCCTCAAAAATCCGTAAAGACGGGACTATAAATTGGCTTCGTCCCGATGCAAAAAGCCAAGTTACGGTCGAATATGAGGGGCATAAGCCCGTCCGCATCGATACCGTTGTCGTTTCGCATCAACACAGTCCCGATGTAAAGCATAAAACGATAACGGAAGGCATCATTGAAGAAATTATTAAACCTGTTTTGGAGCCGACCGGTCTTTTGGATAAAAAAACGAAATTCTTTATCAATCCCACCGGGCGCTTTGTAATCGGCGGTCCTTCAGGCGATACCGGTCTTACCGGCCGTAAAATTATCGTGGATACTTACGGCGGAATGGGCAGGCACGGCGGGGGTGCTTTTAGCGGAAAGGATCCTTCAAAGGTAGACCGGTCGGGGGCGTATATGGCGCGCTATATAGCTAAAAATCTTGTAGCGGCGAAACTTGCCGATCGATGTGAGGTGCAGCTTGCGTATGCAATCGGTGTTCCCTTTCCCGTTTCGATTATGGTTGACACCTTCGGTACGGGAAAACTTCCGGAAAACAAATTGGTTGAAGCGGTAAAGCGCGTATTCGACTGTTCTCCTGCCGGTATCGTTCAAACGCTTGATTTGAAAAAACCGATATACCAAAATACTTCCGTGTACGGTCACTTCGGACGAAAGGAATTCAGCTGGGAAAAAACGGATAAAGCCGAAGCCTTAAAAAATGCCGTCAAATAACGGGTTTGTAAAAGCCGGTGCACAAGAAATCGGCGAAATCTTTCGGCGCTTTCAAGAACATAATCCTTCTCCTGCTACCGAATTAAAAGCGCCCAATTATTTTACCCTATTGGTGTCGGTTGTGCTTTCCGCCCAAGCAACGGATAAAAGTGTAAACAAGGCGACTGAGGCCCTCTATAAAATTGCGGATACTCCCGAAAAAATTCTTGAGCTGGGCGAAGACGGTTTGATTTCCTATATAAAAACTATCGGGTTGTACCGGTCAAAAGCAAAACATGTTATGGGTTTGTGCCGTATGCTTATCGATGAGTACGGCGGACAATTACCGAGAAAACGCGAAGACCTTGAGCGCCTGCCGGGTGTCGGACGTAAAACGGCAAACGTTGTGCTGAATGTCGTTTACGGCGAACCGACTATGCCGGTAGATACGCATCTTTTGCGCATTTCGCCGCGGATAGGGCTTTCCGCCGGTACAACGCCGCTCCAAGTTGAGCGGGACCTGCTTGAGTGTATCCCAGCCGAATTTATGAATCATGCGCATCACTGGCTTATTTTGCACGGGCGTTATGTTTGCACGGCACGAAACCCGAAATGCACCGAGTGTATAATCGGGGATTTATGCAAACATAACGGACTCGAATAAACGCTTATTTCTTTTTTATTAAAGCTTCAACCTGAGCGGTTAAATCGTCAAAACCGAAACCGTATGCATCAAACAAGGTTTCTCTGTCTCCGGATTCGCCGAAACAATCGTTTGTACCTATTATTTTAAGAGGAACGGGATACTGTTCGGCCAAAACTTCTGCCACGCAAGAACCGAGTCCCCCAAACCGGGAATGGTCTTCGACGGTCATCACACAACCGGTTTTTTTTGCCGATTGTATAAGCGTTTTTGTGTCGAACGGCTTTATCGAAGAACAATCCAACACTTCACAAAAGATATTTTTTTGAGCCAATTTATCCGCCAGTAAAAGCGCACGGTATGTCATAATTCCGCATGCCGCTAAAGTTATATCCCGGCCTTCGCGCAATACGTAAGAGCGTCCGACTTCAAAGCGGAAGGGGGTTGTATATAATTTAGGTAATTCCGCTCTGCCGATACGTATATACACCGGTCCCGGTGTCTGTAATGCGGTTTTTA
Organism: Treponema sp. OMZ 840; assembly: GCF_050937815.1. Classification (NCBI taxonomy): domain Bacteria; kingdom Pseudomonadati; phylum Spirochaetota; class Spirochaetia; order Treponematales; family Treponemataceae; genus Treponema; species Treponema sp. OMZ 840. The sequence goes on along the minus strand of NZ_JACDIJ010000003.1, from coordinate 137,909 downwards.
CCGCCTCGGCCGTACTTATTTCATCGGAAGGGCATAAAACCGTCATGTTCGGAATACTGCGCATTAAAGCAATATCTTCCAAACATTGATGAATCGCTCCGTCGGCTCCGACAGCCAACCCCGGATGTGTTGCCGCTATCTTCACATTATATGAATCAAAGGCAATACTTTGGCGGACTTGGTCAAAGGCCCTGCCGGCAGCAAAGACGGCAAAGGTGGATGCACAAACGATAAATCCTTCGCTTGCAAGGCCGGCAGCAACCGACATCATGTTTTGCTCACAGATTCCGACGTTCAAATATTTTTCAGGATGTTGTACGGCAAACACACCTGCCTTTGTGGCTGCCGCCAAATCGGCGCATAAAACAACCAAATTCGGATAATCGTCACTTATTGCCGTTATTGTTTCGCCGAATACATCTCTCGGTGCTTTCATAGATTTCCCTCCGGTATTTTAAAGCTGTAGTTAAGTTCGGCTCCGGCTTTCAGTAATTGTTCTGTGCTTATCTTGGCGGAATGCCATTCGAGTGCGTTTTCCATAAAAGAAACGCCCTTGCCTTTTACTGTGTTTGCGATAACGGCTTTAGGTTTGTCGGAAGGTTTACATTCAAAGGCTTTTTCAAGTTCGTCGATGTTATGACCGTCTACTTCCAAAGCATCCCAGCCGAAAGCCGCGAATTTTTCTTTTAAAGCGGTGTTGGAAGATAATACCCGTTCAATTGTATTGTCCAATTGTAATTTATTTGCATCGACTATAACCGTAAGATTTTTTAATCCGCATTTTGCTCCTAAAAGCAAAGCTTCCCAGTTTTGACCTTCTTGCATTTCACCGTCGCCGGCGAGAACAAAAACGCGGGACGTATTATGCTGCCGCTCTAAAGCTATTGCTTTTCCTATACCGAAAGAAATGCCTTGTCCTAAAGATCCGGAACTCATTTCAATGCCCGGAATGGTTTTTATCGGATGTCCTTGCAAAAGAGCGCGGAACCGTTTTACGGAATGGAGTTCGTTTTCAGCATAAAAGCCTTTATCGGCCAAAATCGCATATAACGCTAAAGCGCCGTGTCCCTTGCTTAAAATAAAGCGATCGTGTGCTTTTTCTTTAAAATTTACCGGATTCACATTCATAATTTTATAGTAAAGAACCGTTAGAATCTCTACGGTAGAAAGAGAGCCTCCTATATGTGCCGCTCCGGTATAATAAGCCGTTTCAAGGCTTTTACAGCGAATATAATGAGCTTTTTCAGCTAAATTTAAAGTGTTCATAATTATTTTATTCCACAGAATAGATAAAAAGATGTCGAGAGGGCTTAAAACACTTCGGTTTTAAGCCCTCCCTTGTTTTAATCCCGCCTCAAAACATCTGTGATTTGAGGTTTTTTCGGATTTTATTTGAAGATACTGATAATTCCGCCCAACAAAATACCGACAATACAGAAATCGGAATCGCTAAAAGTTGTACTGACAAATCCCAAATTTCCGAGTAAGGGCATAAGAATAATCGGCAAAAATGTTATAAGCAAACCGTGTATAAAGGCGCCGAAAAAACAACCTCTGCGTCCGCCGGTAGCGTTTCCGAATACACCTGCCGAAGCTCCGCAAAAAAAGTGCGGAACAACGCCGGGAATAATAATCGGAAGCTTAAATGCTATGCACAAAAGCATTCCCAAAATACCCCCTAAAAAGCTTGCCAAAAAGCCGATGAGAACGGCATTGGGGGCATAGGGGAATACGACCGGACAATCCAATGCCGGTTTTGCGTTGGGAACAAGTTTTTGAGAAATACCGGTAAAGGCCGGAACTATTTCACCGAGAATCAAACGGACGCCGGATAAAACGATAAAAACACCGCCGGCAAAAGTAATGGATTGTAAAATTGCAAATACGATAAAGTTCTGTCCGCCGCTTTGATTTGTTTGTACATATTCGGGGCCGGCGACAATGGCGGAAATGATAAAAATAATACCCATTGTTACGGAAATGGCAACGGGCGTATCGCGGAAAAAGCCGAGCCATTTGGGAAACTGGATTTCTTCGGTTGATTTTGAATTTTTGCCTACGAGTTTTCCGACATATGCGGACGTCATATAGCCGAGTATTCCGAAGTGACCGAAGGCTATTTCGTTTGTGCCGGTGATTTTACGCATAACCGGTTGCGCCCATGCGGGGAAAACGGCCATAACAAATCCTAAAATCAACGAACCGACCAAAATAAGCACCCAGCCGGTTAATCCGCCTACGGAAAGGATAACCGCAATTAAAATAGCCATATAGATGGTATGATGTCCGGTTAAAAATATGTATTTTAAAGGAGTAAAACGTGCAATTAAAATGTTTACTACCATGCCGAAAAACATAATTAAGGCCATTTCGGATCCCATCGATTTTTGTGCTATGGAAACAATAGCTTCGTTATTAGGAACTATTCCCTGTATGTTAAATCCGTATTGGAACATATCGGAAAAATGTCCCAACGAACCGACGATTACCGTCGCTCCGGCGCCCAATACCAAAAAGCCCAGAACGCTTTTGGTAAAGCCTTTTACACATTCAGAGGTATCTTTTTTTTGGATCAAAAGACCTACCAAAGCTACCAAACCCACAAGCACAGCGGGTACACTCAACACGTCGTTCATTAAAAAACGAAAAAAACCCATCTTTTCCTCCTAAGTTAAAGATTTTCGTGTTACGCCGCAAAAAACAACAGAGTGAAAATCGACAGCGGCGTTTTGTATGCCGATTCCATACTCTTCGGTTGGACTATATGACTTTCATTTCCGTTAATTTTTCAACAAGTTTGCTTTTCATATAGTCTTTGTCAATCATATTATCCAAAGAGATAATCTCTCCTTTGAATCCGGTAAATTGGGTAGTAATGTCACGGGTGCCCATATAGATGTCGGCTTGCATGCCTTTTGCGGAACTCAAATCCGTATGTTCGACTTCAATATCGGTAAGATTCAATTCTTTTAAAATATTTTTGATATTGATCTCCATCATAAAACTACTGCCCAATCCGCTGCCGCATACTACTAGAATTTTCATTGTACCTCCTCATTGTTTTTTTCGGCAAATTCGATATTTGCCGAGAGAATTTCTCTTTTAACTTTTTGTATATTCACTGCCGTCATGCTAAAACAACGCAAGCCCAAGTTCAGCAATTTTTTTGTCAATGCGCTGTCTCCGGCCATTTCTCCGCAAACGGAAACTTCTTTGCCGTGTTTTATACCTGTTTCTATAACTTTTCGTATAAGCTGTAAAACGGCCGGATGCGATTCTTGATACAAAGCGCTTATTTTATCATTGCCGCGATCGACTGCAAGTGTGTATTGGGTTAAATCGTTGGAACCGATGCTGAAAAAATCGACTAAGGGAGCAAGTTTGTCTGCAATAAGAGCTGCGGCAGGAGTTTCAATCATAATGCCCAGTTTTACCTGCGTGCTGTACGGGATGCCCTTTGCATCCAAATCGGCTTTTACTTGACCGACGAATTCGAGGATTTTTTTTACTTCGTTTTCCGTTGAAATCATCGGAAACATAATGTGCAGGTTCCCTTCGGTACTTGCTCTAAAAAGAGCGCGAAGCTGAGTACAAAAGAAATCGGGATTATCCAAGCAATAGCGTATGCCTCTCCAGCCCAAAAACGGATTTTCTTCCGGCGGTATGGGAAAACAGGGATACTGTTTATCACCTCCGATATCAAATGTCCGGATTGTTACCGGTTTATCATTCATAGCTTTTAAAACGCTTGAGTAAATTCCGTATTGAAAATCCTCGGAGGGAGCGGTTTGTACATTTTCATTTAAAATAAATTCGGTTCTAAACAGCCCTATGCCGTCGGCGTTTTGTTCTTTTACCTTCGGCAGTTCGTCCGGAGAGCCGATGTTTGCTTTCAGTTCGACTCTAAGTCCGTTAAGCGTAACGGCAGGTTTTGAAATAAGCGTTTTTAAGCTTTGTTGTTCTTTTTGCAAAATCGTATGTTTTGTATTTGCCGATTGAATTTTATCTGCGTCGGGGTTTATAAAAAGGTCGGCTCCGTCGATAATAACCGTATCGCCGTTTTTTACCGTATCATAGGGTATGCCGGAAAGCATGGGAATTCCGTTTGCGCGGGCAATAATTGCCGCATGCGATGTTTTGTTGCCGGTTTGGCTGACAATACCGAGCAGCATGTTTTTATCCAGTTCCGCCATATCGATGGGAGTAAGAGTATGTGCCGCTACAACCGATTTTTGCACTAACAGGGGCGTTTTTCGATCGGAGGACGGATCCGTACAAAACAGCAGCATTGAAAACAATTCGTTAAAATCATCCGCGCGTTGACGCAAATATTCGTCTTCCAAACTTTTCATGTCTTCTACATATTCGTTTGCCGTAAGAAAAAGAGCGGTCGGCAGCGAGTCGTGTTCGGTTTTTATTTTTTCGGTAATATCCGCCTCAAGTTCCGGATCGTTTAAAATAGCAACATAGCCTTTTAAAATTTCGGCTTGTGCGCTATCGTCGGTTTTTTCGGCTTTTTCTATAAGCGCTTGAAGTTTTTGGTATACGGTTTCTTGAATATCTTTAAACTTCAAACACTCGTCGGCGACCTTGTCTGCCGGAATTTTTTCTCGCGTATCTTTGTTTTTCTTATGCGGCAGCTTAACAACCGTACCGATACACAAACCTTCGGATAAGACCGTTCCGCGCATTTCTCTTTGCATAAGGCCCGTTTACTCCTTTAATTCGGCAAGAAATTGCGTTAAAGCCTGCATTGCTTGTTCTTCATCTTCTCCGTCGGTTTGCAGTGTAATGACATCATGCTGGGAAATACCGATACGGAGCAATTTTATAATACTTTTTGCGTTCGCGCTTTTGTCGTTTTTACCGATTGTAATGTTGCACTTAAAGGTATTTGCCAATGAAATAAAATCGTTTGCAGGACGTGTATGTAGGCCTGTAGGATTTTGTATTGTTATTTCTTTTGAAATCATTTATTCCTCCATATTTTTAAAGATTTTTTCCAAATCCGTTTCGGTTTCGGCTTGACGCAGGTCGGTTAATGATTTTTCATTATCGAATAAGGTCATTACATCGATAATCGCTTTTTCATTTAAGGATTCTTTATCCGGCGCACTGATACACAATAAAATGTCCACCGGATCGTTTGTTTTGTGACCGAAAACAACCGGGGTTTCGAGCGTTATTAAGCTGAACCCGACTGCTAAGGCGCCCTGTTCGGGGCGTGCATGGGGCATCGCGATTCCCGGTGCAATCACAAAGTACGGACCGAATTCTTTTACGTTTTCCAAAATGGATGCATAATAACGCTCTTCGGCACAACCGGAGGCAATTAAAAGATCTACGGAGCTTTTTATAGCTTCCTGCCAAGTTTGCGCGCGGTATTTTAGACGATAGGTTTTATGCTTTAATATAAATTCAGCAAGCATGGGTTTCTCCTTTTCGGATATTTTGTATTATCTGTTTGATTTGCTCAATGTCGGAATCTTCCATTTGAACCGAAACATGTGCTACCGGTACGCTTAACTGCGGCGTTTCTATAAAAGAAATGATAAAATCTATATTTTGTTCTTTTATATGCGTATCGGTTAGTTTGCGAATGGAAATGGTTTCTATCGGATCCAGTTCCGGAAAATTTTTGCTTATTTTTTCTTTTAAAATACTGCTGATAACAATGCCCGATGCACACACCAATCCTGCTGCAATTTTATGAGTATTGTGTTCAAAAAAAGGCGAAATAAAACCCAATATCACCGCACTGTCTTCATCGGAGATGGGAATATGCAAGTGTTTTTGTAAATATTCGGCCGAACGCTTTAGAATGCTTTGCATTCCGTTATTTTTATTTATGATATTTTCGGCAAGAAAAGCGGTGTTTTGTCGTATTGAAAAAAGTCCCCGATGCTTTTTTATAAGATGCAGAATTTGCAGATAGATAAGGTACTCGATTTTTTTATGCTCCAATACTCTGCCGTCCAACGCGCCTTCAATAAAGGTTATAAAGTTTGCGGCCGTTTGCTCATATTCTTTTTGATTGGGTAATGCATTGTTTACAGCTTCGGTACTTTGAAATACTTCCATTAAAAGGCGTATTTCATTTTCATAGCACTGAGCTTCGGGCTTAAAGAATTCCAACTCACAGGCGGCTTGTGCGATTTTTTCAAAAACTTCATTTTTTGTATTGATATGTTCGTTCGTATACGACTGTATAAAGAAATCGTTTTTACAGCGAAGTTCCGTTATGCTTACATATAAAAACATAAGAACAAAGTCGATGTCGGAAAAAGAAATATTTGTCAACTGTTCTATTTTTTCAACAAAAGCAAAGTTTTGTGCTATATTTGTTTTTGCATTTAAATATTCAAAAACGGCACAGGTAAGAGAATATAACTTCAATATATGCTGTTCTTCTGCAGGTTTATGAATATACGCATATAAAAAACTCATAAATTCGTTGAAATTCAAATATAGACAAGCGGCATTCAATGCGGCTAGCCTGACTGCGATTTCATTACCGCCGATACAGGTTCCGAACCCGCGGCGGCGTAAAATCATACAATCCGCTCCTATAAGCCGGTTTTCCAATTCGGATAGGATTTTTGAAAGGCTTGTTTCCGATATATGCAATTCATTTGCAAGAAGTGCGATTTTTACAGTTTCTTTTTCGTTCAGTAAATATAAAAAAACCAAAAACCCCTTTTCGGCCGGCGAAAATTCGGGCCTGTAATTTTTTTTTGCAAAATCGGCTATAAGATGTTTTTTTGCTTCTTTATTACCGGTAAGCATAAATCCCTTGCCCCGCAGTTTAAAAAAGCTTAAGTTATAAGAAGCAACATACTTTTCCACTTGGGGCAATAGGCGGAAAAGGGTACTTTCACTAATACCGACTTTTTCCGCAATAACGATTGACGAAATATAATCGTTTGCCTCGAAAAGAACATTGATAATGTTTACTATGCGAACATCCATATCAGATACTATAAGAATGATAACCCGACTTCATAAATTTTGTAAAGGAAAAGTAAATTTTTATTGACATAAACAGATAATGTCATTTTTGTCTATAATAACGGCAAAGCCGTTTTTTAGCGGTTTTGCCTTTTTAATTCGGTTTTCAAACGGCTTGAACGGCTGTTGTACTATTTTTTTTTTTGCTTTATTATAGAAAAATGTTCGGATCAGTCGATGAATTTATAGGACAGGCAACCGTTTTGCTTTTATTGCTGCCGGTAGTGCTGCGCCCGCTTTTTAAAAAACGCAAACATGCCGATTCAACGGTTATGCTTTCTCCGCTCAGCTTTGTGCTTTCTCTTTTATTGATTGTTGTCTACGGTTTGTCATACATGCATATACTTACGGCTTCTCTTTCTTTGCTGGTTTTATTGACGAATGTCAGAGCGTTACAGCGGTTTAACAGTCAGCTTTATGTCGATTATTACAGTTTAACGTTTCGCATAGCCGCGTTTTTTGAAACACTGTGTATTCTTTTTGCATGTATTATTTTATACTTTTTTCATCCGGCAGGTACGATGACGAATGCGGTAAAAACCTTGTATACGGGTTCGTTTAATCGGGGTTTTAGTCAACGGCAGGAATTTTTCCGTCCCATAAATGCAATAACAACCGCCTACTTGCCGGCCGACTATCAATCCTTGTCCGACGCCGGTAAAAACGGTTTTACACAAAAAAAACCGCTTGTCGTTTTTTTGCCCGATACAAAAAACGTATCAAACGATTCGTCTTTGCGTTTAAGTGCGGCTGCCGAAAAAGGTATTCCCGTTCTTACGGGCGATTTTTATAAATCCCGCGTGCCGGATAGAGAAGCGCACGGGACTTTTTTGCTTGATTATTTTCAAACAAAGGCTTTTTTTACCCGCAGATTGCATAAAAATGAAGCGGCATACAAAACTTTGCGGGCGCATTTAATCCGGCAAAAACAAGCGGAATTGGAAGCGCTTCTTATAATAGCGGGTAACGATGCATCTTCCGTCGTTGTCGTAACCGAAGGCGATGCTTTAACATGTGCAAAAGCGCTGTATTTAAAATATCCGGATTTTATCTGCGGTATTTTCGATGCGTCCGAGTTAAAGGGTATAATCATGCCGCGCTCCTTTTCGCAAACGCAAGAGTCCGCTCCCTTGTCTGCGGACGAACGGGAAGCTGCGGCATTCTATGCTTCCGGAACGGCGGATCTTATATCGATACACCCTTTTGATGCATTTGTGCTCGGTAGAAAAGACGTTCGGCAAATAAAGGATTTTTTTGCTATACGCCGTCTTGAAAAAACACGGCGCAGTCATATTGTATTTGCACAAAAATTGCAATCATATATAGAGGAGTTACAATGACTTTACACGAAATAGATGCGTGGTTCCGTTCTTTTTTGGATATGCACGCTTTTGCACAGGATTCGTCGCAAAACGGGATTCAAGTTCAAAACGTAAATCCGGACGGGACGCACATTATCAAAGCGGCTTTTGCGGTGGATGCATGTTTGGAAACCATAGAACGGGCGGCAAAAATACAGGCACAGCTTCTTGTCGTGCATCACGGTTTGTTTTGGGGAAAAGAACAGGTATTGACCGGCATCCATTACCGCAGAATAAAGGCACTGATGGATAACGATATGGCCTTGTATGCATCGCACTTACCCCTTGACGCCGATGAACTCACGGGAAACAACTACGGCATTGCACGCCGCCTTTGCTTAAGTAATATCCGTCCTTTCGGCTTATGGAAGGGGATGACGATAGGAGTGCAGGGCGAATTCGATCAAAGTCTTTGCCTCGATACAATTATCCGGCGACTTTTTCCGAACGGCGAAAAAATACAAACTCTTTTACCCTTCGGAAAAAAAGACATAAAAAAAGTTGCAATTATTTCCGGCGGTGCGGGAAATCAATTACAGCAAGCCGTGCAAGAAAAAATAGATCTTTTTATAACCGGCGAAATAGGGCACGAGCAGTATCATGAAGCTTTGGAAAACGGTATTAATGTAATAGCCGGGGGACATTACCAAACGGAAACGGTCGGCGTTTCTTTGTTGGCGGAAAAAATGCATAAAGAGCTTTCCGTAGAAACCGTTTTTATAGATGTTCCTACCGGTTTATAAACGATTCGATAGTCTAGCCGTTTTAAGCCGAATTCGTTATACTTTAAATAAAAAAGAACGCAAGGAGTTCCTGTGGAAGAAATAGTTCCCGTACATTTACAAGATAACAACGGTGTGGGTAAAAAATTGCTGCCCCTCATGTTGACTTTTATCATTATAGCGGCGGATCAGCTTACAAAATATCTTATTGTGCACATGATTCCGCCTTACACTGTCGGTACCCAATTTTTCGGAGATTTTATCCGCATTATTCATGTCCATAATCCCGGTGTCGCTTTCAGCATAGGCGTCGGATTGCCTCATCCTGTAAGGCGATTGGTTTTTGCCTTTTTGCCCCTTATTGTTCTTATTTGTATTATGGTGCTTTATTTTAAGTCGAAAGATTTTACCCGTTTGCAGCGTTGGGCCGTATGCGGCGTCGTCGGCGGAGGAAGCGGTAATTTAATCGACCGCTTTTTCAGGACAGAAGGGGTTATCGATTTTATAGATGTAAAGTTTTTCGGTATATTGGGATATGAACGGTGGCCGACATTTAATATTGCCGATATGGCCGTTGTCGTGTGCGGCATTCTTCTTTTGATTTCTTTTATTATTGCCGGAAAAGCCGATGCAAAAACCGCCGAAGAAATTGAGCAAGGAAGTAAAAATGACTAAAAAACAAACGACCCTTGTTTTTCTTATAACCGCGACCTTAGCCAATATTGTGCTTGTTCTTGGTTTACTTATTTTGTTTACGGTTTTAGGCGGTTTGATTTTTAAAGACCGATTGGGAACGGCTATGCCCTTTTTGTTTGCAGGCGCAATACTGACCGGTATTTTTATCTACCAAAAAGCGATAAAGGTTATTGTAAAAAAATTCCGGTTGGAAGAAAAGATGGATCCGCTTTTCGGCAGCAGGGGCAGAAATAAGTTGGACTGAAAGAGGCTTTTACCGCGCTGCCGTTTTTATCGTGTATTAATAACCGTCCGACATAGCGCGGTTTAAATCGCGCTGATACAGCTCTTGGTACACCAAACTGCGGGTTCGCAGTTTGTCTTTTATGTCCTGTGAAAAAGGCATATGCCGCCAAAAAATGCCGCGTATTTCTTTTTCGAGCCGCTGCACTCCGTCGCTTTCCTTTGTCATCCATAAAAGATAATCTTTAATAAAGTAGTCTTTTATATCGCCCTTTAATTTTTCAGATACAAACCATTGGTAATATTGTCCCGTTAGGCCTTCTTCCATCCAGTAATAAGAAGCTTTTTCTTTTGCAACCTGCCAACGCAAATCGGCAACGGCCATAAGCAATGCGGCTTTTAAACTTTTAGGATACATGGGAATAACGATTCGGCCGCGGCTGGTGATGCGGTTGTAGCGGTCGAAGGGTTCCCAGCAAAAACCGTATTCGCCGTAGGTCGGAATTAAAATAACAAAGGGAATAATACGGTTTTGTATGTTTTTGTGTACGCGGCAAAAGGCTCCCGGATCTACAGACTCTATCCATGTCATAATATCTATTACATTTTCTCTAAAGCCCGTTTCGCGCGGAATGCAGTGAAAAAATTCCCGTGTAAAAACAGGAAATTGATTTCCTTGCCGGCCGACGGTCATTTTTGCCATTTGCCGTATTGTTCCTATTTCGGTGTTTATTTCCGAACTGCTGACTTCAATCGCTTGTTCGCCGCTCGATGCCAGTTTTTGTTCCAAAGAGTTGTAAATCTCTTTAGCATCTTCATATTCGGCCGCATAGGAAGTTAATTCTTTGTCGTTTTTAAGAAAAGCGCGCAGCTTTTCATTTATTTCCATTACGATTCTTTTTTGCATTTCCGAAAGCGGCTGTTTATGCGGTTCCGCCCCGATCATCGGCGGATGGTCAAACACAATATCTATGCGCGATCTTATTTCGGCCTCCAGCATAGCCCGCTCGCTTTCTTTCATAGTTAGGAAGTTTTCTGCCGATTGCAGTTTTCCGGCATTTTTTGTTTTAAGCTGCTGAAGGCGCGCCGCTTCTTCGGCACTGCCGGCTGCCGGTTTTTTGCGGGTCGGGGCTTCATCGGTTGCGGAAATTTTAATTCGGCCTAAGGCGATGTCGCGGAACCATTCATCGAGATAATATACGGGTTCGTTTGAAACATTTTCCGTAATCGCTTTTGAAAACATATCTTTTTGTTCGTTTGTAAACAAAGAGGGCAGTACAACCCCGTAACGCAGCACCATCTTTTTTATTTCCGGCGTTGAGCGGCTTGCCATTTTAGGTGCTAAAGAACGGACGAATTCCCAATATGCGGTAACGAGTTGCTGTCGTAAAACGGTACGGTCTTTTGCGTCTTGGCAGTTTAAATATTTTGATAATACGGAATGAAGCCTCTGCGAACTTTCTTTTTCGCCGGATAAGGCGACTTTGTAATATGAGGTATCGTTAAAAACTTGAGTTGTGTTAGTGTCGGAAAAAAAGCGTTCTATGGGCTGAAATTGCTTTATAAGCAAATTTACCGGAGCCCAAGGTGCAGTCGGCTTGAGACTTGCCGGGTCTACAGGGATTTCTTCCGAAACTTGATCTATATTTTCTTCTTCAAAAACCGATGCAGCGTTTTCAAGCAAGGCTGCAATTTCAGGAGCCAGTTCATCACTCATAACGATACCGCCGTATTTTAAAGTGCAAACCAAATAGTTTAAAACAGTGTAACATCTTATGCTTTATTTTGCAAGGTTAAGAATAAGGGAAGCTGTTGTGCATATCTAAAAACTGGAGATGAGGGGACTTGAACCCCTTACCTATTGCATGCCATGCAATCGCTCTAGCCAGATGAGCTACACCCCCAAGCTTCGCCCAGCATATCAAGAAAGCGGTACTCATGTCAAGTAGTAAAAACGGCAACAAAAAAGTTTTGAACGTAAAATTTGTTTAATCAGTATCGACAGAAACGGGAATATAAGTTATGATGATTTTTATTACAGAGCCAGGAGGAAATTATGGCAAAATACGTATGTACTGTATGCGGTTATGAATACGATCCCGCAGTGGGCGACCCTGACAGCGGAATCGCTCCGGGAACCGCTTTTGAGGATATTCCCGATGATTGGGTATGCCCCCTGTGCGGAGTAGGAAAAGACAGTTTTTCCAAAGTGGAATAAACTTTAACCCTTGCCGGGGCAGGCGGGCGGTAAAACGGCCGAATGAGGGCGGGGTGCCGTATTTTCCGATGTCCCGGCAGCCTTAAAAGGCTTTATATAAAATCAAAAACCAGGGGCAAGTGATCCGAATAGCCTGCTCCCGTATGTATATTATAACGAAGGGGAAGACCCCCTTTGTCCGTATGCGCCCCGAAATCGAGGGGGAAAAAATTTTTTGCTTGTACTTGCCCGTTATAAAAAAAGTGGTCTATTTTTTCCCATCTTCCTTTAAAATAATATGAGCCGCGTTCTTTTTCGAATTTTTTTTCCGGGACCATTATTTTGCCGGCAGATTGAAATGTAAGCCATGCCGAATACAGCTTGAGCGTATCCGATGCTCCGGTTAATGCGACCGTGTTTTTTTTATCCGAATCCTTTGGGCAAAGGGAAAATTCTTCCAAGGCGCGGTTAAAATCGCCGCAAACGATAAGCGCTTTTTCTTTTTCAGCTTCTGTAAGAGCGGCAATACTTTGTACAAGCAGCTTTTCCTGCAATTCCCTCCATATATCGCTTTTTTGTGCACCGCCGCTTTTTGATTTCCAGTGACAGGCAAAAAGAATAAAGGTGTCGTCTTTATTTTCAAAGTGTATTTCCAAAAGCGGTCTGAGCGGCGGCGCTTTTAGTTGCCGCATTTTTCCGGTTTCTTTTTTATCCGGCCTTATCAATGCCTGTACATGTATTTGGTGTACCGCCGCTTTTTTTATCGGAAGCCGGGATATAACCGCAATACCCAAACTGCCGTTTTTTTCCCCGGCAAAAAGGGCTGTAACGGTTTTTTGCGCCGCCCCCGAAAAGCCTGCGTTGTAATTTGCAATATCTTGTAAAACGGCTCGGTTTTCTATTTCTTCAAATACATAAATGTCTGCGGGGTTTTCGCGCATAAAAGCACAGAGCCGCTTTAAGCGGGCTTCATATTTGCCGATGCTCCACAAACCGCTTTTATCGCCGAATTCGGCATATTCGGTTCCGGCAGTATGTGCATCAAAAAAAGTTTGTACATTCCAGCTGATAATACGAACGGGCCGTTTTTCCGTGCGGCAAGCGGATACATCGAAAAAAAGAAAAAACAAACACGACAAAAGGCCGATTTTTTGTATGAGGGTATTGTTCATACCTTTATCCCCCTTACCGAAATATAAAGCGCTGAAAAGCAAACGCTTTACATATATTATAGGGGTAAAAAAGAAAAAAACGGCGTTATAGCAGGATATTATTTTGTTACGTTAAATTTAAAGAAAATAACATCGCCGTCCTGTACAATATAATCGCGTCCTTCGATACGGTATTTTCCTGCAGCTTTTATAGCCGCTTCGGAGCCGTAGGTTTTAAAATCTTCAAAGGAGTATGTTTCGGCTTTGATAAAGCCCTTTTCAAAATCGGTATGAATAACGCCCGCCGCCCGGGGTGCCGTATCGCCGGATCGAATGGTCCATGCACGGCACTCGTCTTCTCCGGCAGTTAAAAAAGTACGCAATCCCAAAAGGCGGTAAGCGGTTCGGGCTAAAACGCTTAAACCGGATTCTGTGAGTCCTAATTCACTTAAAAACTCTTTGCGTTCTTCTTCGCTTTCAAGACCGGCAAGTTCCGCTTCGAATTTGCCGCAAATGACTACCACATCGGAAAAAGTACCGTCTGCAAAACGTTCGGCTGCGGCTATTTTTTTTACCGTTTCGATGTATCGGTTGCCGTTTTTTATTCCTTCTTCATCGACATTACATACATAAAGCTGGGGTTTCATCGTTATAAGATGCAAATCGTAAACGGCCGCCCTTTCTTCATCGCTTAAAGAAGCGAAGCGTGCGCTTTTACCGTTTTCAAGCAGGGGCTTGATTTTATCCAAAGCCGACAGTATGACCGCAGCTTTTTTTTGTTCGTCTTTGCCCATAACACGGGCGGCACGATTGGCTTTTTCGATGCGCTTTTCAACCGTATCCAAATCGGCAAATGCAAGTTCCATATTGATTGTTTCAATATCGTCGGCGGGGTCTATTTTGTTTGCCACATGGATAATGTCGCTGTTTTCAAAACACCGTACAACATGGGCGATAATTCCGACTTCGCGTATATGGGCTAAAAATTGATTGCCCAAACCTTCGCCTTTTGACGCGCCTTTTACCAATCCGGCAATGTCTACAAATTCGACACAAGCCGGCACCCGGCGTTTAGAGGCGAATTTTTCATATAAAAAATCAAGGCGCTCGTCCGGTAAATCGACAATGCCTACATTGGGATTTATCGTACAAAACGGATAATTTGCCGCCTCTGCCGGAGCCGAAGTGAGAGCGGAAAAAATGGTTGATTTACCTACATTGGGCAACCCTACAATACCGCAGTTAACTGCCATACACTGTCCTCATAAAAATCACTAGTTATACTTTCGGTAAAACACGTTTATGTTTTCCAAGATGTTTTCCAAGATGTTTTCCAAGAACTTTTATTTTATACGTTTTCAAAAAAATACGCAAGTTTTTATGCAAAACACACGGATAAAACGTCAAAATCAAGAGATTTTGGTGAAAATCGGCGCTCGGTCGGCAAAAATGTATAAAAAAAGAAACTAAAAAAAAATCAATTGTTGTTATATTTTAAAACAGGGTATATAATTATAATGTTATAAAGCAAGCAATTGCACTTAAGGAGGCGGCTTCATGGACCATGGCAACGGTTTGACGGAGAAAAAAGCGGCTGAAAAAAAGCGCTTTTCCATCAGAAAAAAACTTGTTATTGTATTCGGAATATTGATTTTACTGGCGGAAATAGGGTTAACCGTTCTTGCCGTATTTATTGCAAAAAAAGCGGTCAGCGAAAAAGTTGAAGCGCATCTTGTCGATAAAGCGCGCGATACTGCGGAAATTGTCGATGCAAAGGTAACCATCTTTTTGCAATTTTTGGAGGGGTTGGCCCGTATGCCGGCATTACAAGACGATACTCTTTCCTATCCTGAAAAAATAAAAGCGCTGTTGCCTTCCGCCGCCGCAAACGATAGAATTGTTTCGCTTAATATAACGGATAGGCAGGGAAGGTTTTATACTGCGGACGGAAAAGTGTTCCCCGTAAGCGACCGGTCGTATTTTAAATCCGCAATTGCGGGCACCCCCTTTGTTTCGGAAGCCTATATAGAGCGGGATACCGGTACGCTCGTAAATACATTGGCAGTTCCCATTTACAGCGGAAAACAAATTATCGGGGTTTTATCGGTCGATACACCGGGTACAAGACTTTCAGACGATATAGACCACATTACCGTCGGGAAAACCGGTTATTGTTTTATTTTAGGCTTAACCGGAACAACCCTTGCTCACCGCAACAGAGATTTGGTGTTGCAACAGGATAATTTTCAGGAAAATGCCAAAACAAATCCCGCCCTCGTTTCCATTGCGAATTTTGCAAAAAAAGCGATGGAAGAAAAAATACCTTCCGTAGCCTATTATACATATAACGGACAAGGTAACATCGGTTCGTATGCCACCCTGCAGACAACGGGCTGGGAAGTTGTTATACGGGCACCCGTTGAAGAGTTTATGGGAACGGTAAAAGATTTGCGTCGTTCTATGATTTTTGCCTGTGCATCTTTATTGGCCGTTACCCTTATTATCGTATATTTTATTGCGGTAAAGATGGTTAATCCCGTTAAAGTGATTGTAGAAGCTTTGAAAAATATCGCACAAGGGGAAGGCGATTTAACGGTGCGGCTGCCTGTTGCATACAATGATGAAGTTACGGATTTATCCGGCTACTTTAATCAAACAATTGAAAAAATAGGCATATCGATTAAATCGGTTGATAATAACGCCGAAATAATGCAGCAAATAGGTAATGAGCTTGCAAGCAACATGACTGAAACGGCAAGTGCCGTAACAGAAATAAGTGCAAATATCGAAGGCGTAAAACAACAGGCATTGACTCAAGCTGCAAGCGTTACGGAAACGGCGGCAACTATTGAAGAAATTATTCATACGATAAAAAAACTTAATGAAAGTATTGAAACGCAGGCTGCAAGTGTTTCCGAATCTTCATCTGCAATTGAAGAAATGGTTGCAAATATCGGTTCCATTACGCAAACACTGGAAAAAACGGACGGAACGATAAAAGATCTTGCATCGGCAACCTCCGACGGAAAAGAAACTCTGCTCAGTTCAAGCGGTATTACACAACAAATTGCCGAAGAATCCGGCAGCCTTTTGGAAGCTTCAAGCGTTATCCAGCATATTGCAAGTCAAACGAATTTGCTTGCGATGAATGCCGCAATTGAAGCCGCTCATGCAGGGGAAGCCGGAAAAGGCTTTGCCGTTGTTGCCGATGAAATCCGTAAGCTTGCCGAAGAATCGAGTGCACAGGGTAAAACGATAACCGCAACTCTTAAAAATTTAAGCGGAGAAATCGAAGTTTTGTCGAATGCGTCAAAGACGGTGGAAGAAAAATTCAATATTATTTTTACACTGTCCGAGCAGGTAAAAACCATGAGTAACCGGCTTACCGAAGCTATGCGGGAACAAGAAAATGCGAGCAAAGAAGTTCTCACGGCTATAAAAGACATCAATACGGTAACGGTGCAAGTAAACGACGGTTCCAACGAAATGCTCAAAGGCGGAGAACAGGTAGCGCAGGAAATGAATAAACTTGACGGTCTGACACGTATTATCACGGAGAGTATGAATGAAATGGCCGCCGGCGCAACACAAATAAATAATGCCGTAAGAGAAGTAAGCGAATTGACCGTACGGAATAAACAAAGCATTGAAAACTTGACATCGGAAGTGAAAAAGTTTAAGGTTTAAAATAAACGGCGGAAAAGCGGTGCAAAAGCAGGGTAACATACAATTCGTTTTTCGCTACAGTACCCTTTATCCGCCCTTATTTTATTACAAGGTACACGTCTATGCATCCCGATACGGTCATTCATCCCTTTGAACCCGTTTTTGACGATAATTCGCGCATTCTTATTTTGGGCAGCATGCCTTCTCCCCGTTCGCGCGAAAACGGTTTTTATTACGGCCACCCTCAAAACCGTTTTTGGAACGTTCTTGCCGCCGTTTTTGAAAAGCAATGTCCGCGTACAAACGAAGCAAAACGTACCTTTGTTTTGCATGAAGGGATTGCGCTTTGGGATGTCTTGCATTCCTGTTCGATTGCGGGGGCCGACGACGCTTCCATCCGCGAGCCTCGGGTTAACGATTTATCTGCGCTTATTAAAGCCGGCGTAAAACGCATATATACGACGGGAAAAATGGCACATCGTCTGTATACGGCCTATTGCGCACCGCAGACCGGTATAAAAGCGGTGTATCTTCCTTCAACAAGTGCGGCAAACCGCGGCCGCTGGCCGCTTGAAAAGCTTATAGAAGCCTACCGGATTCTCGCCGAACCGATATAAAGCTGCCCGGCATACCGGGATGTAAAATCTTTTATATCAAATTCATTTTTATTTAATACTCGTTCCGTTTTACATCGGTTTTAAATTAAGGACTTGACAAGTTTTAAATATCGGTATATAAACATATGAACAGATAATCATATGAGGTAAAAATGAATACACAGACAAACGATTTTGATGAAGAAAAACTCTACGATTTAGCCGATTTGTTTAAAATTTTCGGCGATACCACACGCATAAAAATTCTGTACACGCTGCGGAAAAAAGAATTGTGCGTAAACGATTTGGCTCAGGTTTTAAATATGACGCAATCGGCGGTTTCGCACCAATTGAAAATTTTGCGCCAAAGCAAACTGGTACGCAACAGACGCGAAGGAAAATCGCTTTTTTATTCGCTGAACGATCATCACGTCGTTACGATTATAGATCAGGGTATGGAACATATTTGTGAGTAAATACGGCATATTATAGAATATGAGGAGGAATAGAATGGAACAGGTACACTGCGGCGATTCGTGCGGCTGCACACACGAACATTCATGCGGGCATGAGTATGCCCATATACATACTCATAATCATGTGCATAAAGAAGAGTGTTGCTGTGCGCATGAGCATTCTCATAAGGAAGAACACGGCTGCGGCTGCGGATGTTCTCACTCCCACGGTTCAAGCTCCCATATGGTTTTGCGCGTCGTACTGACGGTGCTGACCTTTGCCGCACTTGTATTGCTTGAAAAAGGTCCGCTTTTTTTTATCGGCGAACAAAGGATTGCCGCCGTGCTTTTATACGCGATTCCCTATCTTATAATCGGCTATGATATTTTATGGAGCGCGGTAAAAAATATTTTGCGCGGCGAAGTGTTCGATGAAAATTTTTTAATGTCGGTTGCAACCGTCGGCGCGATGATTTTGGGCGAATATACGGAAGCTTCGGCGGTTATGCTTTTTTATCAAATCGGAGAAGCTTTGCAGGGCTACGCGGTAAACCGTTCAAAAAAATCCATAACCGCTTTGATGGACATCCGCCCCGATTATGCAAACATTGAAAAAGACGGCGGTTTGGTTCAAGTTCCGCCTTCTTCGGTTGGAATCGGAAGTACGATTGTGATAAAACCCGGAGAAAAAATACCGCTGGACGGTATAATAGTTGAAGGCGAAAGCAGTTTAAACACGGCCGCTTTAACAGGAGAGTCTTTGCCGCGCGACGTACAAACCGGAGATGCGGTTTTGAGCGGCAGCGTAAATTTGCGCGGTCTTTTAAAAGTAAAGGTAACAAAGGGCTTCGGCGATTCGACCGTTTCCAAAATACTTGAAATGGTGGAACACGCGGCCGAAAAAAAAGCAAAAACGGAAACCTTTATTACGCGCTTCGCCCGCGTATACACGCCTATTGTCGTATTCAGCGCCGTTTTTCTTGCGGTTTTGCCTCCGCTTTTTTTCGGCGGTCAATGGGCGGTATGGGTACAGCGCGCTCTCATATTTTTGGTTATTTCCTGCCCCTGCGCCCTTGTCATTTCGGTTCCGCTGGGCTTTTTTGCGGGCATAGGCTGCGCGTCAAAGCACGGTATTTTAATTAAGGGCGGTAATTATCTTGAAGCTTTGGCGCACGTACAAACCGCCGTGTTCGACAAAACGGGCACGCTTACGCGCGGCGTTTTTACGGTAACCGCCGTTCACGCCGATACAATCAACGAAGAACAGCTTCTCGAATTGACGGCTGCCGCCGAGCGCTATTCAAACCACCCGATTTCCTTATCGATAAAAGAAGAGTACCGCAAACGCACGGGGGGAAATGTCGAAGGCCCCTTGTTCGAAAAGCGTGTTACAAACGTAAACGAAATTGCGGGGCAGGGTATACGCGCCGTTGTCGACGGAAAAAACATTTGCGCGGGAAACTCGCGTCTTATGGATTCGATTAACGCAAAATGGCGCCCTTGCAGCAGTTTCGGAACCATCGTTCACGTATCGGTAGACGGATTTTATGCCGGCCATATTGTCATTACGGACGAGCCAAAGCCGCATTCCGCAGAAGCCGTGCGGCAGTTAAAAAAAACCGGCGTAAAACAAACCGTTATGCTTACCGGAGATTCCAAAGCCGCAGCGGATTACATAGCCGAAAAACTGGGTATAGATAAAGTATATACGGATTTACTGCCGGCCGGAAAAGTTGAAATGGTGGAAAAACTGCTTGCGGATAACGTTCAAAAGGCAGGCGGCGAAAAAAACGCAAAAAGAAGGGGAACGCTTGCATTTACCGGCGACGGCATAAACGATGCCCCCGTACTTGCTCTTGCCGATGTCGGCATTGCAATGGGTGCGTTGGGAAGCGATGCGGCTATAGAAGCTGCGGATGTTGTTCTTATGGACGACGATCCGGTAAAACTTCCCTTGAGTATCCGTATAGCGCGGCGCAGTCTTACGATTATCCGCGAAAATATCGCTTTTGCGCTCGGTATAAAAGCGGTTGTGCTGATACTCGGCGCATTCGGCATTGCGAATATGTGGACGGCCGTTTTTGCGGATACGGGAGTCGCCCTGCTTGCGGTTTTAAATTCGATGCGGGCTTTAAAGATACGGTCTTGAAAGAACGGAAGAATGTGATATAATACGACTTATGACAGATAAGAAAAACTGCTTTGCCGGGCAAAACATAAAAAAACGCGCTTTCGGTAAAATGCTTTTTCTGTGTGCTGCTTTGTTTTTTACCGTTGTGGTTTTTACACAGTGCGATTGGTTTGCGCCGGCCGAATATGTCCGCGTGCACACATATAACAAAACGGCGGAACCGCTTTCCGTTTCAACCGGTAAAACTTTTCTTGATGTGATTATTCCTGCCGATGCCGATGTGATTATATCGGTTGTAAAAGGCGTGCGCATTTCGGCAATCGGGAAAACATCCGGAAACATATATGCAACCCGCACCTTTTACCGCGACAACGAAGTGTGGATAATCAATCGATAAAGGTTTTTAAAGCTATGAACACTCGCCTCGAACAGCAAATGAAATTTATCTTTGAACTCGAAAAGCTGAAAGTCGTATACAGGCAAAACGGAACGCACGGCGGCAAACGCCGCGAAAACAGTGCGGAGCATTCTTGGCACGTGTCGATGATGGCCCTTGTACTGCGCGAATACTGCAAAGAAAAAATCGACATTGAAAAAACGCTTACCATGCTTTTAATTCACGATGTTGTGGAAATCTATGCGGGAGATGTTTTTTTATACGACGACAATGCGCGCGAACGGATAAAACCCGCAGAGCGCGAGGCGGCGCATAAAATATTCGGCTTATTGCCCGAAGACCAAAAAGAGTATTTTCTTAGCACGTGGGAAGAGTTTGAAAAAGCCGAAACAAAGGAAGCGCAGTACGCCCTTGTGCTGGACAATCTTCAGCCGCTTTTAAATCATTATGCCGTCAACAATCAAAATATTGTTGCAAAAAAGCTTTCCAAAGCGCAAATCGTTGCCAAAAAAACCTTTATAAAAGATTTTTCCGACGAGCTGTGGCGCTTTGCCCTCAAAATAATCGACGACAGCGTCACAATGGGCTTGTATAAAAACGAATAACCGTTTTTGAAAATCGGAATCGTTTTTTCAGTTCAAAATATTATACGGTCAAGCGGTTTAAGTGATTAACCACTTGGGCAAGCGCTTCGGTATTTTTTTTGCCTGCATCTACAACATTGTTTGCCGATTCGCTTATCCGTGCCGCGCTCGAATCTATGTTTTTCATACTCGCGCTTATTTCCTGCGACGCTTCAACAAGTTTTGCCGTTTCCTTTCCCGCTTCGGTATTTTCGGTCAGCATTTCTACGGAGCCTTCTTTTACTTTTACCGTAATATCGTTAATTTCGCGGATAGCCTCAAGCACTTGAGTACTGCCGGAGCTTTGTTCGCTCATCGTGTTCATAATTTCGTTGCTGCGATTACGTACCGATTCCAAAAGGTTCATAATATGGGCAAACTGTTTTTCAGCCGTATTTGCCGACGCGCTCAATGCTTCTATTTTATCTTTAAGTTCTCTCAATACCGTTGTAATCGTTTTTCCCTGCACGCTTGATTCCTCGGCAAGTTTTCTGATTTCATCGGCGACAACGGCAAACCCTTTGCCGGCTTCTCCTGCATGGGCGGCTTCAATTGCGGCATTCATTGCCAAAAGGTTTGTTTGTGAGGCGATGCTTTGAATCACATCGCTCGCTTCCAAAAGCCCTTCCGAACTGTCATTGATAACTTGTACGATTTCCGCCGTACTGCTGATTACCCGGTTTCCTTCCGCAGCCGCCCGGTTCAGTTCGTTGATTGAGTCCATATTACCGGTTACAACGGTACTGACCGCTTGCATATTTGCGGACATTTGCTCGATAGTTGCAACGGATTCGGTTACGGCTGTCGATTGACTTGCAATGTTCGTATCCAGTTTTTCCAGATTCCGCGCCGTTTTTTCCAAAGTGGTTTGCGCTTTAAGTACTTCCGCCGCTTGATTTTGAATCTGATCGTCTACTTGAAAAATATTATCGGTAATATGATGTACGGCTTGTAACGTTTCTTCCATATTTGAAGACAAGTGCTCGGAAGCTTCGTTGAGTATCGCAACCGTATGCAGTAAATCCGTAAGAAATTGTTTATTAAACGTCAAAAAAGTGTTAAAATCGGCAGTTAAACAGGCAAGCTCGTCACGGGAATCGATTCGGACCGGCTCTTGCCGGTAATTTCCTTCGGCCAATTTTTGTATACTGTCTTGCAGCAGCATTATCCGTTTTGCCGTCAGTTTTGCCATCGATACCAGATTTAGAATTGCAAAAAACAGTCCGTATATAAAAACGGGCAAAACGGCGCGAAAAAGTACGGTGCCGACATTATCGCCGGGACGCAAGCGCAAAAGAGGAACCGCACAAACAAAGACGGTACCCATCATACAGGAAAAGCCTATAAGTGCAATGCCGTTCGGCATCGCGCGTATGCGTTTTTTATCAATAGGAACAAATGCCGCCCATTTTTCCAGTATCCGGACAGTTTGCGCGGCGAAAAAGGGCGCCATTACAAAAATATTCCCGCTTGTAATAAGCATAAGAGCAAAAAATAAATTCGTATCGGTAATAAACTTTTTTTCCACACCGATAACAATCGGGCCGAATAAAGCCAGGGCAAGCGGAATCATCAATAAAAGCTTTTCATACAGTAAAATATTTTTTTGCGCTTTTACCGCATCTTTTTCCCAATCGATAACCGGCCGTAAAATAAAATACCGCTTAAGCAGCGGCACAAGCGCAATCAATACAATGATACAAAAAAAAGATTTTGATTTTACGACAAGGGCAATACTGCCGGTTGCACCGAAAATCAAATTGGTTGCAAAATTGCCCGCAACCCAGCCGAAATTCGTCAAATAATCAAACAACAAAAGTGTTTTCGGAATCCTCCGTTCTTTTTTTTCCATAAGCCGACTTCCTCCTTATATATGCCGGTTTACCGGTTTTTATAAAAATCGCAGGGCAGTATATCCATCAATATGACATTGTGAGCTTTGCCGCCGTACACATGGGCTTCCCGTATTTCGCCGATTTTTTTAAAACCGACTTTTTCGTAACAGCGGATTGCACGCTTGTTAAAGGCATAAGTTCTTAAAAATATATTGTGCAGGTTCAACACCTTATAAGCGTAATCAATTAAAAGCGACATTGCTTCAGTTCCGAAACCTCTTCCCCAGCAGCTTTTATCGCCGATAAAAATACCGATTTCGGCCGTCCTGTGCAGATGATTTATATTGACCAAGCCGACGTTTCCGATAAGCGTGTCGTTTTCGGCATTGACTATTGCGTAATCCTGCTCCGTAGGAGAGCCTGCGGCCAGTTTTTGCAGCAATTCTTTTTCACCTTCAAGGGGAATGACGGTCGAAGCAAGGGTTAAATTTTCGGTTACTTCGAGGTCGTTAAGCCAGCGCGTATAGGTTTCCGCATCGTTTACGTCAATCGGCGAAAGATAACATTTTGTTCCGCTTAATTTTTTAAAGTACATTATGAGGCCTCCGTGAGTTTTTTTAAAAATGCCGCGGCATTTTGGACATCTTTTTCGTCGGGATGATTTTTTGCAATTCCGCCGAACAATTTGAAAAATGCGAAGGTATCAAAGCCCTTGCATTCAAAGGAGCCGAGCACCTCAAAACCTTTTTGTCTTAAATATGCGGAACATCTTTTTGCGAAAAATCCTTTTCCCATGCCGCTGGTACAAAGAATAAAGCTTTTTCGGGGGAGGGCTTGTTCGCGGTTTTTTATAAAACGCTCAACGGATGCATGAAGTTTTCCTGCATAGATACCCGATGCAAAGCCGACCGCTTCGTAAGGGGAAAGATCGGCGCTTTCGGCTTCTTTTACGGTTAAAAGGTCGATATTAAGGTTTTTAACCGCTTCTTTTAATAAGCGCTCCGTATTTTTGTGATGGACCGAAGCATAAATAATTGCCGTTTTTTTCATAATATGTTCTCCTTAATTTATAAGCGCGGGTCTACGGCTTCGCTTTCGAGAGCGAGGACTGCAAAGACGCTTTCATGAATTCGTCTTAAAGGTTCATTTTTGACAAAACGCTCAAGGGCTTCAATGCCCAATGCAAATTCCTGCAAGGCAAGGGAACGCTTTTTTGCCAAGCCGCGTTTTTTTAAACGGGACAAATTTTCCGGCTCGCAGTATTCGGGGCCGTAGATGATGCGAAGATATTCTTTGCCGCGGCATTTAACCGCCGGCTGAATAAGTTCATGTTTACCGCTGCGTGCGGTAAAATCATAGGGTTTGATAACCGTTCCTTCTCCGCCCTTTGCCGTAAGCGAAAGCCACCAATCTACGGCATTCCGCACGTCGGTTTCACTTTCCGTGTCTACGATTTTATACGGAGTAAGCTTAAAAAGCTTTGTATCGGCACGGCAGATTTCTTTTATATGCTCCATGTGCCATTCATGATTTTTATCCGCGTGCACGCAGCCTTCCGTTGCCAAAATGTGAAAGGGTGCAAGTTTATAATCATCGATACTTTTTACATCCCAGCAATAGTTCCGGTACGAGGTAACGAATTTATGCGCCGCATCTTGTTTCCGTAAGAATTTTTCAAAAAGAGGCTGCGCGTCTTCAATTCCGCGCTTGGAAGTCGGCTCTAAAACCCCAACCGCTTCCGAAAGCGCATGAACTGCCGCCGAACCGGTAGAAGCATATTGGCTGCGCAACAAACTTTGAGCCTTTGCAGACCAGGGCATAAGTTCGGCATCCAGACACACCCAATCCGTATTATGCTTTTCCCAAAAGCCGGAGCCTTCCAATGCATTTTTAATTTTTTCCAAAAACGCCGTTTCTACCGCCGGATCGTTAAAAAAATTCCGTCCGGTACGTGTGTAGCAGACTCCGATACCTTCATTTTTAATACCGAACCTTTGTTCCGCAGTTTTTTCGTTTTTGCAGATGACAAGGACGGCTCTGGAGCCCATGTGTTTTTCTTCCAGTATGATTCTTTTTATGCCGCGGCTTTTATAATAATCAACCGCTTCAAGCGGGTGCTCCAAAAAATCGTCGAGACTGCTTGTTTCGGACGGCGACATTGTGGGAGGAAGGTAAATCAGCCATTTAGGATTTACGGCAAAGCGGCTTACCGCTTCAAGCGCGGCAATCGAATTTTCTTCACGGATCAAAATATTGTTTTTTAAGCGTGTTTGAATAATCCGTCTTCCGCTCACATCTTCAATATCCAGTAAATCGTCGTCTTCATGCTGTAAAGAAAATGTGTTTTCATTTTTTGCCTCGTCTTTGTTTGAGAAAATGTTTTGCGGCATCTCAAGCGGGCGGACAGAATCCGCATAGGCTTTGCGCGCCTTAACCGATATAAGTTCTTCTTCCGGGTAACGCAGGGCGGTTAGGGAACCTCCGAATACACAGCCCGTGTCTATATCTATAGTATTGTTAAGCCATTGCGCCTCGGGTACCGGCGTATGACCGTAGACGACTTTTGCGCGCCCGCGGTATTCGGCTGCCCAATTATGGCGTACCGGTAAGCCGAATTCATCGGTTTCTCCGGTGGTCTCTCCGTATAGACAAAACGAGCGTACCGCTCCGGAACCGCGCCCGTGCATTTCTTCTTTCAGCCCCGCATGAGAGACGACAAGCTTTCCCCTGTCCAAAACATAGTGGCTGATTAAATCGTTTAAAAAACCGTTTACATCGTTTTTAAAAGCATCGGATTCGCTTTCAAGCTGTTTGAGCGTTTCCGCCAAGCCGTGTTTTTCCTGTACGGTTTTTCCGTTCAGTTTTTTTTGCAGCTTCATATCGTGATTACCGGGCACACAGAGGGCGCTTCCGCTGCGCACCATACTCATTACCAGCTTCAGAACGGCAGGTGAATCGGGGCCGCGGTCAACCAAATCGCCTAAAAAAACGGCTTTGCGGTTTTCCGGATGACGTATATTAAGACCGTAATTTGTTCCGTTATCTTCTACCGAATCGACGGAATAATTCAGTTTGTGTAAAAGTTCAAGCAGTTCGTCATAACAGCCGTGAATATCTCCTATTATATCAAAGGGGCCGCATTCGTCGGTTTTATCGTTATAAAGTTTTTCGCGTACAATCGCGGTAACGGCATTAACCTCTTCTTCTGAGCGTAAAATATGGATTTTTGCAAAGCCTTCCCGTTTTAAAGATCTGAGCGACTGTTTTAAGTCCTGCATTTGCCGCTGCAATGTACGCCGGGAAATCGTTCTGTCGGTGCGATTTGCGTTACGCTCCTCGCAGATTTCCTGAGGCATATTAAAGACAATCGCTACGGGCAGCGCATGAAAAGAGCGTGCAAGATCGATCAGTTTTTTTCTTGATTCCTGCTGAACGTTTGTCGCATCCGCAACCGTGAGCAATCCGCTTTTTAGGCGCTTGGAAATAATAAAATTAAACAATTCAAAGGCATCGTGTGTAGCCGCCTGATTGTTTTCGTCATCGGAAACGATTCCGCGGCACTCGTCGGAAGAGACGATTTCGTACCTGCCGAAATGTTTTTTTGCAAAGCTGCTTTTTCCGGAGCCGGAAACGCCTATGAGTAAAACCAGTGAAAGTTTAGGTATGCTGAGTTCCATACGTAAATACCGCCATTTGACACGGCGCTCCTATTGTGTTTTCTTCTTCGCCGACCGGAAAAATCACAAGGCTGTAGCCGTATGTTTCGGCCGTTTTTTGTGCCCAAGCTTTGAATTCGGCGCGGGTCCATTCAAAGCGGTGATCGGAATGCCGCAGTTTTCCCGCCGCGAGATTTTCATAGTGCACATTGTATTCTCTGTTCGGCGTGGTAAGGACGATTGTGTGCGGTTTTGCATATTTAAAAACCGATTTTTCCAAGGCGCTTAAACGGTTTTCGTCAAGGTGTTCGATTACTTCCACAAGGGCGGCCGCATCAAAACCGGAAAAGCGTTTATCGCGGTATGTTACCGAACTTTGAAACAGGCTGATTCTTTCTTTTTGCTTAGGCGGCATTTCTTCCCAATGAAGCCTGTCCTTGCATTTTGTCAATTCCGAAAAGGACACATCGGTTCCGGCTATCCGTTGAAACTGCCGTTCTTTTAAAAGAAGTTTTAAAAGCTTGCCGTCTCCGCAGCCCAGGTCGATAACGCTTTCGGCCCCGCTTGCTTTTAATTGTTCGGCAACCGTCTGCAGTCTCAGATCGTGCAGCCGCTCCTTTTTTTCACGCTGAACAGGGGTGTCGGTGTTTGCGTCTTCTTCCGGGGCTTCTTCCTGAGCGGACAATATTTCAAAGGCCGAGCGCACAAGAGAACGTATATTGATTAAATAGCGGGAAACGATAAGATCTTTTTCAGGATGATTTTCAAGCCAGCCGCGTCCTTTTTGCAAAAGTTTATCCACTTCATCCCGGGTAATAAAATAATGCTTTTCGTTATCGGAAACGGGAATCAACACATATAAATGGGAAAGCAAATCTTTAAGCGTGATGTTGTTTTTGAGCGTAAGGGAAAAATACTTTCCGTATCCCCAATCGGTAAACTGCGTGTCCAGTATGTGCCGTTCGGCTTCAACCGTGTATCCGAGAGGCTCAAATAATTTATTGATTAAAACCTCTCCCCCTTTCGGTGCGGGCAGTACGGAAATCCGTGCCGTCAAATTGAGGGGAATATCAACGAGTTCCGGGTGTTCTTTACAGCTTCCGTTCATGGCGCTTGAAAAGGTTTTTGAGATTGCCGAACTTAAAAACGAAGATGCCGCATAGGGGCGGTCATTCACGTATTGACCGAGTAAAAATTCTTTTCCGGCAAAATTTTTGGCATTGCGCACCATGCCGATCGGATCTATGTCCAAAAGCAGGGCTGCCGTCGTTTTTTCCTCCGAGTATTCGGGGTAAAATACGTGAGCCGATCCCACGGATAATTCAACCGTTTGGAGTTTACCGGGATGTTTATGCAGTAAAAAACTTAATGCACCGGAGCCTTGCCCCTCGGCGCTTATGGTCAACAACATTGCGGATTTCCTGTGATTGGAATAACTCGGCTGCCCCAAAACCGGAGTTTTTGAACAGCTCTGTTATGAGTATATAAAAAATCGGGCAGGCATTCAATCGGAAAAAAAGGAATACCGGCGGTTTACACAAAACTTTCTTTGTGCTATTCTGAATCATCACACATTGAAAATTGCTATTTTTTGCGGTGTGCCTATTTGTCGGACGATTAACTCAGCGGTAGAGTGCTACCTTCACACGGTAGAAGTCACTGGTTCAAACCCAGTATCGTCCATACCCGTCTTGCTAAAAAAATGAATTACGGCTATACTGCTTTTCATACCGGGGTGTTAACGTGCGGATTTTCAAGTCCGACCGTTTTCTGAGAGCAAACCCGCAGGACGGCCGTACGGCTGTCCCAACCTGATCCGGACAATACCGGCGGAGGAAGTTATGAAGACTCGTCTTTGTATTCTCTTTTTATTAATTACTTTTATTGCAGTTCTCCCCGCAAAAGGAAAAACCGACGTTTCCGATGCGCGGGCGAAAGAGGTTGTCGTTTACGCATACGATTCGTTTACAGCAGATTGGGGGCCGGGCCCCGAATTGGTAAAACTCTTTGAAGCCGAAACGGGTTACAAATGTACGCTTATTTCCGCAGGAGATGCGGTGCAAGTACTTACTCGTGCAGCTTTGGAAAAAAAAGCTCCGCAAGCGGATGTTTTGCTTGGTATAGATAATAATCAAGTTGAAACGGTAAAAAATGCGGATGTTTTAAAAGCATATAAACCGGCACATGCCGACCGCCTTATTCCCGCAGGGTTGATTTTGGATTCCGAGTGGAAACTAACACCTTATGATTGGAGTTATTTTGCCCTGATTTACGATACGCAATCGGGAACCCCTGCGCCCGAATCTTTGTCGGATTTGACAAAGAGCATATATGCAAAAAAATTGATTTTAATGGATCCGCGCACTTCAACACCCGGCTTGGGTTTTGCCGCATGGACACGGGCCGTATTCGGCGACACGTATCTCGAATATTGGAAAGCCCTTAAGCCGAGCATTTTAACGATGGCTCCCGGCTGGGATGCAGGTTACGGTCTTTTTACGGCGGGAGAAGCGCCGCTTGTTATAAGCTACACAACCAGCCCTGCGTATCATGCCGAATACGATAAAACCGACCGGTACAAGGCTTTGATTTTCGATGAAGGGCATATTATGCAAATTGAAGGCGCAGGGTTGGTAAAGGGGGCGCCGAACGAAAAGGGCGGTAAAGCTTTTTTGGACTTTTTAATCGGTGAAAAGGCACAATCCGTGCTGCCGCTTACTCAGTGGATGTATCCTGTTAATGGGGGAATTGCTTTGCCCGATTCCTATAAGGCAGCACCCAAAGCTCAAAAGACGCTCACTTTGAAAAATGCGGAAACCGAAAAAGCCGCACGGGAAATAACATCCCTTTTAGCAAAGTAATTGTTTTTTTCAAATATCAGGCGGATTATTGCCGCTGCAAGTATTTGTATTTTTATATCGCTTTGTGTGATTTTTTTGCTTGCTTTGGGAGCGGCTCTCACTCCCTTAGCGGCACGGCAAGGCGAGGTTTTATCTTTTTCGTTGTTTTTTTCGACTGTAATACCGCCTGCCGTTTACACAGTTAAAATTGCCGCATTGTCAACTTGCATAGCCTTATTGGTGGGGATCCCTGCAGCGTTTTTTACCGCAAACCGTACCTTCGCAGGCCGGCGTTTTTTACTTGTACTGTCGGCCGTCCCCCTTTCCGTTCCCACTCTTTTAATTGCTTTGGGCTTTGTCGGGGTTTTCGGAATCGGCGGAAGTTTTAACCGAATGCTCAAAGCCGTTAGCCTTTATACCGGTTTTGCGTTGCAAAGCGAACCGGTTTCGTTTTTATATTCATTTTGGGGGATTATCATAGTACAGGGGTTTTATAATTTCCCCTTAGTTATGCGCTTGTGTTCGGATCTGTGGCAGCGCCTTCCCCAAGAAGAAGCGGATGCAGCACGTCTTTTGGGGGCGTCGGAATGGAAGGTGTTCCGCACAGTTACCCTGTATCAGCTTGCACCTACTATCGCATCTTCGGCAATGCTTGTTTTTTTATATTGTTTTTTCAGTTTTATCATTGTGCTGTTGTTCGGATCCGCAGGAGGAACAACATTGGAGGTTGCGGTATACCGTTCCGTCCGTACTTCTCTTAATTTTAAAGAAGGTGCGCTTTTTGCTTTGACTGAAACTTTTATTGCCCTTTGTTTTGTTTTCCTATACAGCCGCTTTGAACAAAAAGGCAGGCGCAGCAGCGGTCTTACGGGAACAAAAAAAACGGCGGAAAATCGTCCGCTGCAAACAAAAAAAGAATACGCATTGTTTGCAGTCGTTTTTATTCCGGTTATATTGTTCTTTTTGTGGCCGCTTTTTGCGGTTTTAAAAAATGCCGTTACGTATAAAGGTTCTCTTTCTTTAGCCGCTTTTTTACAGCTTTTTTCCCGCCCCGCTTTTTGGACGGCTTTACTGAATACCGTTAAAAGCGCCGCAGCCGCCGCCGCGGCCGCCGTTACGGCCGGATCCGTGTTTGCTCTTTTTGTACATAAAATCGATCCGTTCAAAACCAAGGTACAGCTGCGTTTTATTCCTCTTATTCCGATGGCCGTTTCATCAATTGTGTTGGGCTTCGGGATTATAGTACTTGTCAAGCAAGGCAGTCCCTTAACATTAATTGCCGTCCAAAGCGCTTTACTTTGGCCGCTTGCTTTCCGCTATGTTTCTTCGGCTGTTGACAGAATTCCCGAATTGACATTGGATGCGGCGCGTCTTTTGTCGCCGGATCCGTTGGATTCTGTTTTCCGCATACAAATACCGCTTTTATACCGCAGCATTATATCGGCATTCGGTTTTTGTTTTGCGGCTGCAAGCGCCGATGCATCTTTGCCTCTTCTTTTATCGATACCGCGTTTTGAAACCCTTGCTCTTTTTACATATCGGCTTGCAGGTGCGTATCGCTTTAACGAAGCATGTGCCGCAGGCAGTGTTTTGGGGTTTTTGGCAATAGCCTTTTTTATATTGGGAGATCGGCTTAAATGAGCTATGTTGAAATTATCGGCCTGCAAAAAACGTGGCCGGAGATAAAAATCGATTTTTCGTGTTCTATAGAACGAGCAAAGATGCTCGGTATTGCCGGCCATTCGGGCAGCGGAAAATCCACCGTATTGCGCCTTATTGCGGGCTTGATTCAACCTGATTCCGAAAAAAGCGATACGCCGTTTGTTTTGTCGGTCGGCGGAAAAAGCATAAAGCATATGTCCCCGGCAAAACGCGGCTTAGGTATGGTTTTTCAAAACGCCGCCCTTTTCCCTCATATGAGGGTTGATGATAATGTTGCCTACGGTTTACGTTGTACCGGAATGGGAAAAAAACAAAGCCGCCGCGTTGCGGCCGAATTCTTAAAAAATTTTGCTCTCGAAGGCTTTGCGGAACGCTATCCCGAATCTCTTTCCGGCGGAGAGGCCCAGCGCGTAAGTCTTGCCCGTACCCTGATTGTCCGTCCTTCCCTTGTGCTTTTTGACGAACCCTTTTCATCGCTGGACGCGCCGCTTCGTAAAAAGTTGGCATCCGATATACGCGATTTGCAAAAAAAAATCGGCTTTACCGGAATTATCGTTACCCATGATATAAACGAAGCAAAGGCAATGTGCGACCATATAACGGTTCTAAAAAAAGGAAGGCAAACATGGACGGGTTCTCCAGAGGATTTTAGCGAAGCGTTTATCTAAAAGTTTGCCCATATAAGATATACGCTTTTATTCGCCGAAACAAGTACCGGCAGCCCTGCCGCATAACAGAACGCTATCGTCCATAGGAACGTTTTTTGTTTTGCCCGCGACTTTTTTTAACGGTACTGAAGTTAAAGTTCCGTTTACAAAGGCAACCATTGTGCCGAATTCTCCGCGGGCGAGCATATGCGCCGCTTCTACGCCGAATTGGGTTGCTAAAATTCTGTCGTAGGGAGAAGGAGTGCCGCCTCGTTGTAAATAGCCTAAAACCGTTACGCGGGATTCCAAACCCGTTGCCGCTTCAAGTTCATGGGCGACACGGTATGCGATGGAATGAGGCATCGCCTTGCGGCTTTGTTTGAAGGTTTTTTTGTCCATATCGGTTTCGCTTTCCGAAAGAGCGCCTTCGGCAACTACAACGATTGAAAAAGCTTTACCCGCATCTTTACGTTTTTTTAAATGTTTTGCAATACTTTCTATTTTGTAAGGAATCTCCGGAATAAGAATAACGTCGCCGCCGCCTGCAACGCCTGCATAGAGGCCGAGCCAGCCGGCCTTGTGTCCCATTACTTCGATTATCATAATACGGTTGTGGCTGTGGGCGGTTGTATGTATACGGTCTATAGCTTCGGTTGCAACGGTAACGGCGGTATGAAAGCCGAAAGTAATGTCCGTACCCGCCAAATCATTGTCGATTGTTTTGGGCAATCCTATAACGTTTAATCCTTCTTCCTGTAAAAGAGCGCCCGTTGTGTTCGTACCGTTTCCGCCGATAACAACCAAGGCGTCTAAATCCCATTTTTTATAATTATGTTTTATGCTTTGAACCGCGGTAAGTCCCGTTACGGGATCTTTTACGGGATTTTTAAAAGGTTTTTCGCGGGATGTACCTAAAATCGTTCCGCCGCGGGCTAAGATACCGGAAAAATCGTCCGCTTTTAATTCACGGCAATTTCCCTGTATAAGACCGCGGTAACCGTCTTTGATACCGATTACTCTCATGCCGTATTTATCCATAGCGGTGCGTGCTACACCGCGGATTGCCGCATTTAATCCGGGAGCATCTCCGCCGGATGTTAAGATACCGAAGGTTTTTACAACGGGTTTATTCATATAGGCCTCTTACTTTACAGTATAACAGTCAGCCCCCTTTCACGCAACCGTTTTTTATGCTAAAATATAAACCTATGCAAGTCAAAAATATACGTTTTTTTATTGCCGCTTTGTTAAGCTTCGGAACGATTCTTTTTGCCCAAGTTCAATATCCGATACAAACACCCCCGCCGGCGAATGTACAATCATCTGTTGTTTCTTCCGTCCTTTATAAAAGAAATCCGTCTTATAATGAAACCCTTATCGGAAATGCAAAGGGGCTTTTTGCCGTTTCCTCTTTAGCCGTTGTTCCGTTGTGGACGGAAGGGGCGGTCGATAAAATCCTATACGGCAACGGGTGGTTTTTTTTAACCTCGAAGGGGGTTTTGTTCAGTTCCGATTTAAAGACCTTTCAATTGCGTAACGAGGGTTTACCGGTCAATACAATAAAAGAATTTGACGGCAGTCAAAAAAACTTTGTGCGTGAAGTCCGTCCTTTAAAAGATTTGGAAATGCTTGCTTCAAATGAAAATGTATTGGTTACATTGACAAAAAATGAAGTGTTTATAAGTAAAAATGCGGGACTCAGTTGGCAGTCTCTCGGGTTCAGCTCTAAAACAAGCGGAGGAAAAGCCGTCGCGGCGGCTATGATGGATGAAGTTACCCCGTCAGGTATAAAAAAAGTTTTAACGGTTTTTCACTCGCACGCGCTATACGGCCTTTCGTATATTTTCCCCGATGTTCCGGGGGCGGTTTGGACGGATATCACGCAAGGATTTGAAGCTGTTCCGACCCTGCCGTATATGGATGAAATTGCCGATATCGGGATTTTACCTTTAAGAAATTCCGACGGGAGCATACAAGAAACGGTTTACCTTACTCAAAGTTTTTTGCCCCGTTTATATCGTTTGGATTGGGAAAGCAAATCGGGTACTCTTATTGCAAAGGGAACGGAGGCCGCCGATACATGGGACGGCTTAACCTCTGCCGGCAAATACCTTGCGTTTATGAGTATGGACGGCTTGGTTGTATACGATCCCTTTTCTTTTTCAAGTTTGCCGCAAAACCCCGGTACGGAAAAAATAAAAAAAATCCTTTTTGAAATACGGGAAGTGCCTCGCTGCGGTTGGTTTCCCTCGTGGATGACAGGTTTGGGAACACCTCTTTCTTTGAATGAATTATGGCTTACTCGTGCGGGTTCCGTTCAATCGGGTTATGAAGATAAAATCAAAAATAAAAAAAGTCTTTATGTGCCGGCAGGACAAGTATTAAGCAAAACGGGCATAGACAAATTTTCGGCTATCATAGAAAAAAACAACTTGAACAGCCTCGTCATAGATATGAAAGACGATTACGGGCTTTTGCGTTATCGTTCAACCGACCCGCTGGTAATAAAAAAAGCGCAAGAAAGCAAATATGCCCTTGACATAGACAGCTTTGTCGAAACATTTAAAAAGAAAGATATTTATCTTATAGCGCGTATTGTTGTTTTTAAAGACCGTAATTTATATAAGTGGAACGGCGGCGCCTATGCGGTTTGGGATTCCAAAAAAAATACTCCGTGGCTGGGAGTACGGGGCGTTGAAGACGTGCCGGGCGAAAACGGAAATCAAGCGCAAAAGAAAACGGTTTTTTACGATGAATATTGGGTAGATCCCTATTCGGAAGAAGTGTGGGAATATAACACGGCAATAGCGAAAGAACTGATAGGACGCGGCTTTGATGAAATTCAATTCGATTATATACGCTTTCCCACGGACGGGAAAAATATTTTTGATGCTCAATACCGCTGGCGGGATAAGGGTATGGATATGGAAAGTGCATTGATTTCATTTTTAGCCTATGCCCGCAAAAACATAGATGCGCCCATAGCGATAGATATTTACGGAGCAAACGGCTGGTATCGCAGCGGCACACGCACGGGACAGGATGTTGAATTGATGGCCCCGTATGTGGATGTTATTTGTCCCATGTTTTATCCGAGTCACTTTGAGCAGGATTTTTTAGCGTATACGCCGATTATCGAACGTCCCTACCGTGTGTACTTTTACGGTACGTATCGCAATACCGTAATCGCGCGTTCGCAAGTATTGGTTCGGCCGTGGATTCAAGCGTTTTATTTGAACGTATCCTTTGACCGGCGTTTTTACGACAAGGATTACGTTTTGCGCCAAGTCTACGGCGTACGGGATGCGGCAGATAACGGCTATATGTATTGGAACAACTCGGGACGCTATACCGATTTAAGCCCCGATGTCGGAAACATACACACAGGGAACGTTTACCCGTGGGAAAAAGAAAAAGCAATGCGGGATAAAACTTTCCGTAAACCGGCAGTATCGAATTTTTAAAAAACGATGTAAAATAAAAGCGGTATAAACGGTTTTGTTTATCCGCATGTGCGCAGGGTACATATTCTATTTGTTTTTATAGGAGGTGCTATGTTTTCGGAATCAGTGTATGAATGGGGTTTGCAAGTTATAAAAACGGTACAGCTTATAAAGTCCGCGCCTTTAACGCTTTTTATGAAAGCGGTTAGCTTTTTATCGGACCCGAAAGCCTATACTCTTTTTTTACCCCTTGCTTTTTTATGCATCGATGAAAAACGCGGTATGAAGCTTACAATGAGCGTCTTTTTTGCCGGCTCTCTTAATACGGCGATAAAAAATGCACTTAAAATTCCGCGCCCGTACATACGGGACCCTTCGGTCGGCTTGGACAGCGTACACGGATATTCTACGCCGTCAGGGCATTCCCAATCGTCCGCTTCATTTTGGCCGTATTTTATCCGTCTTTTTTTCCCCCGCGCAGCACAAAAGGATAAAGCCGTACAAAATAAAACGGCTGTGCGCGTTTTAAAGCTTGTATGCGCCGTAGGGCTTCCCCTTTTAATCGGTTTTTCGCGTGTATATTTGGGCGTTCACTATCCTTCGGACGTGCTTATGGGTTTAACCTTGGGTTTTTTATTTTCGGCGGGTCTTATTTTATTCGGCCCGCATATTGAATGTTTTATAAACCGTTGTGCGCGTATATTTAAAATTTTGATACTCGGCCTTATAACTGCCGGTTTAAATGCCCTTTCTCCTGCGGACACATCGATGAACGCCGCTTTTTTCGGCTTCGGTTTCGGTTATATCTTGTTAAAAGAACAAGGCGGTTTTTGCGCATCAAAGGGGTCGGCAGCTCAAAAGATTTTGCGCCTTGCACTCTGTGCGGCTGTATGCGCGCCCCTTTTCTTTGTTTTAAAAACTTTTTTTCCGGGAACGGAAAGCGCATACTATCAGCTATTCCGCTTTTTGCGCTACGGTATCGTTTCTTTTTGCGCCGGCTTTGTCGTTCCCAAACTCTGTATAATCCTTAGGTGCGCGCAGCCTTTTTCTTGTGCATGTGCCTCCGGCACAGGAGCATCTGTCGTCGCTCAAGATGCCGAATCGGGTATCGTTTCGGATAAAAACGGGAAAAATCGATTATGAAACGCTATGCTCCTAACGAAGCCGTCGCCGCTGTTGCAACCGCTCTTGGACCTTCGGCTCTTGCCGTGATACGCACATCCGGAGCGGACTGTATAAAACTCGTAAGCACCGTTTTTTCACGGTCGCAAACGCTTTTAAAAGCCGAAGGAAACAGCCTCGTATACGGTTGGATTCAAAACGGAACCGAAAAAATAGATGAAGTAATGCTCGGCGTATACCGCGCGCCCAAAAGTTTTACGGGCGAAGATATGGTTGAAATTTTTTGCCACGGCGGAACTTCGCCCGTGCTTGCCGTTTACCGATTGCTTTTGCAAAACGGCTTCCGCGCCGCCGAACCCGGCGAGTTTTCATTTAGGGCCTTTATTAACGGCAAAACCGATTTAACGCGCGCCGAAGCGGTAAAGGAAATCATCGATTCGAAAACGGAAGTTTCCCGAAGCCGTGCATGCGGCCGTCTTGCCGGTTCTTTATACGAAGAATTGGCGGAAATAAAAAAAGCGGTTATCTTTGCCCTTTCCGGCTTGGAAGCCGATATTGAATATCCCGAAGATGAAAATGCCGTATCGGGAGCCTTTGATCCGGCACACTTAATAGAAGCGCGCGACAAACTTGCCTCTCTTATTTCATCGTGGGAGTGCGAAAAACTGTATCAAGACGGGGTGCGTATGGTATTGTGCGGGCGGACAAATGCCGGAAAATCGAGCTTGTTCAACGCTCTTTTAAAAGAAGAGCGCGCCATTGTTTCGGACATTCACGGCACAACCCGCGATTGGATTGAAAGTTGGCTTTCTTTCGGCGGCATCCCCGTCCGCCTCTTCGATACGGCAGGTTTGCGCGAAACCGAAGATATAGTTGAAAAAGCGGGCGTCGAACGGACTATGGACTTATCGTCCGAAGCGGATATTCTTTTATACCTTATAGATTCAAGCCAAGGTGCCGCCGAAGAAGACAAACGTGCTATAGAGCGATTGGCACAACATGGAAAGCCCCTTGTCATTGTATGGAATAAAATCGATAAAGTGAAAACAGCCGCCCAAAGCGAAACGCTGCAATCCGCGCCGGATGCGGAAAAAGGCGGCGCCTTTAACGGAACGGCACAAGTTAGAGTCAGTGCAAAAAACGGGCAGGGCATAGACGATTTGACCGAAACCGTACAAAAACTGCTTTTTGCCGGCATTCACACCGAGCGGGGGCAATCGGGCTTCGGTTCGCTGCGGCAAAAACAAGCGGCCGACGAAGCCTTGGAATCTTTAAACCATGCGATTGCGGTGCCGGATACGGGACTTTCTTTAGATGCCGCCGTTCAGGACATGGAAGACGCATTGGCTTTTTTAGGAGAAATAACCGGCGAAGTCAGCCCCGACGATATTTTGGAAAATATTTTTTCACGCTTTTGTGTCGGAAAATAACGATGAAAAAATCCGTACTGTTTATTGCAATGGCAGCTTCTCTGTTTGCGATAGGAACAGCTGCCTTTGAATGGCCGATAATCGATACGATTACCGAATTTCTTTTTCTCCCCCTTGCCGGATTTATCGGCATCGCTTTTTTAGGTTCTTTTGCGCTAAGCGTTATGTACGCATGGGATTATCGAAAACGGCACCGGTTTTGTTTTATTCCCTTAATCATACAAATCGTTACGGTTTTTATTATATTCTTTGTTCCGTTTACCCGCTTATGGCTCAAGTGGAATTTTCTGCATTACAAAGAAGAGCGCGAAAAAATAGTCAAAAAGGTTATAGCAGGAGAATTAAAGCCCAATGTTGAATATAACGGCTCCTTAATTGAACTTGATTCGTCTTTTCCCCTCGTTTCTTTGGGCGGCAATCAAATTGTCGTAGAAACAAACGACGGCAAACCCTATGTGTTTTTTTATACATACCGCGGCATATTGGACAATTATGCGGGCTTTTTATATTTGCCGAAAGGAGGCGATCCTTCACTCTTTTATGATTTGTATGAAGAGTCCCGAACCGAAATAGAAAAATTGCAACCCGATATCTATTGGGTTTCTCATCACTGACCGTTTCGGCATTAAAAAAAATTCCGCTTGCACATATCGCAAAAACAACATATAATTACAATGTAATAACGTATACAGAGGTGCAGTATGTTGGTATCCCTTATCCCGATAGGTAATTCCCGCGGCATAAGATTGCCGAAAATTGTTTTAGACAGATTGTCCGTAAAAGATAAAATGGAAATGGAAGTAACGGAAAAGGGTATTATGCTTTCTCCCGTAAAAGACCCTCCGAGACAGGGATGGGCGCAAGCCTTTTGCGATATGCATCGAAACCGAGAAGATATATTGGAAGAGATACCCGATTCAAGAGATTTTGAATGGGAATGGTAATTGCACAATACGAGGTCTATCTTGTCAACCTCGATCCGACAGTCGGCCATGAAATAAAAAAAACACGTCCCTGTGTGGTACTCTCCCCGAATGAGATGAACAATAATATCGGCACCGTGATAGTTGCCCCCATGACTACAAAATCCCGTTCATATCCTACGAGGGTACCGGTAAAATTTGACGGTAAAAACGGTTGGATTGTACTGGATCAAATAAGAACGGTCGATAATGTCAGGCTTGTAAAAAAAATGGGAAAAATAAGCCCCAAAGCGGTTAAACAGGTAAAAAACATTATACGGGAAATGCTGGTTGACTAAAAAGCCGTCCGGATTCGGAGAGTTCTGCCGCACCCGAATTCTCAATTTGTAGGTACTTGCACTTTTTTAATAACTGAAAACGAACGAATAAAAAAGGGGTTGTCTTAAAAGCCGCGAGCTTTTTTGACAACCCCCGTTTTTTCGATACGTGCTTTACAAATTACTTATACGTATTGCGCGCAGTATATTGTGTATGTAAAAGCTCGTGCGCTTTGCCTTTGCCCGGCTCTCCGAAAAATTCTTTGTACGCCTGCAAAAGGTCGGGGTTTTTATGCGACACGCGGATTTTTTGATTTTCGTCGTCGCTGTATAAGCCCGCCGCACGCAGGGTACGCACTTCATCGGTTGCGCCGTAGGGCTGACCGCCGCCGCCGACACAGCCTCCGCGGCATGCCATAACTTCCACAAAATGATACGACGGCTCTTTTCCTGCGGCAAGTTCTCCGCGGATTTTTTGCATAACGTCGTCCACATTGCCGAGCTGATGAATAACGGCAAGGCGCACCTTAGTACCGCCCACATCCACTTCGGCTTCTTTTACGCCGTCAAGACCGCGCACGGGTTTAAAGTTTACATCGGCAAGCTCATCTTTTGTTACCAAATGGTAGGCGGTACGCACGGCGGCTTCCATAACGCCTCCGGTTGCCCCGAAAATAGTTCCCGCACCCGTGTATTCTCCGAGCGGATTGTCCGCCTCGGTTTCTTCCAAATCGTTAAAGCTGATGCCGGCTTCTTTTATAAGGCGGGCAAATTCGCGTGTGGTAAGAGCTTCGTCAACGTCTGCGGCTCCCGACGAAAACATATGTTCGTCGCGGTGTGTTTCGTAATCTTTTGCCGTACAGGGCATAATCGCCAAGCTGTAAATCTTTTTCGGATCCAAGCCTTTTTTTTGTGCCCAATAATTTTTGATGGCAGCACCCATCATTTGCTGAGGGCTTTTTGCCGTGGAAAGGTGGGGCAAAAGGTCGTGGTAATTTTTTTCGCAATAGTCAACCCAGCCCGGACAGCAGCTTGTAAACAGCGGAAGATTTTTTCCCTCGGTAAGACGCGAAGCGAATTCGGTCGCTTCTTCCATAATCGTCATGTCGGCCGAAAAGTTCGTGTCAAATACGTAATCGAAACCGATAAGACGAAGCGCCGTATAGATTTTTTTTGTTGAAATATCCCCCGGTTTTAAGCCGAATTCTTCACCGATTGCAACGCGCACCGACGGGGCGATTTGTACAACGCAAGTCATTTCGGGATTTTGCAAATTCGCCCATATGTTTTCGGTTGTGCGTCCCGTGCGGATAGCCGCCGTCGGGCAGTGAACCGTACACTGTCCGCAGCGCACGCAGGGGCTGTGTGCCAAATCGACACCCGAAACGGGTCCTATAAGAGTTTTGTCTCCGCGCCCCGTATATTCAAGCGCCCATACGTTTTGCATTTCCTGACACGCTTCAATACAGCGGCCGCAGTTGATGCATTTATTTCGGTTTAATACAACCGTATTGTTTGATTTATCGACCGGCTGATTTTTCAATATCGTATCGAAACGCACTTCGCGCAAACCGAACTCGGCCGCCAAATCCTGCAATTCGCACTGCCCGCTTCGGCTGCATTTTAAGCAGTCGTCCGGATGATTCGACAAAATCAACTCAAGAACGGTGCGCCGCGCTTTTATTATCTCCGGGTCATGGGTAATAATATTCATTCCCTCTGCCGCCTTTGTGCAGCACGCCCTCATCATACGGTGTGTTCCGGCCGCACGCACAATACAAATACCGCAGGATGCCCATGGCGGAAGATCCGGCGTATGACAAAGAGTGGGAATCTTTATATGTACCTTTTTTGCGGCGTCCAAAAGGGTTGCACCTTCGGTAACCTGCACCGCTTTTCCGTTTATAGTAAGATTAATCATAATATTCTCCTCTTCCTGTCTTTTTTATCTCTTTTCTATAGCCCCGAACTTACAGGTGCGTTCGCATTCGCCGCATTTTAAGCACTTGCTTTGCTCAATGGTATGTTGTGCCCTGCGCTCTCCGGTAATACATGCAGCGGGACATTTGCGTGCACAGGCTCCGCAGCCGATACATTTTTCAGTGATAAAAAAAGATACCAAATGTTTACATTTACCCGCAGCACATTTTTTATGCACAATATGGTCGATGTATTCCTGTTCGTACTTTGCAATCGTTGAAAGGGTCGGGTTCGGGGCCGACTGTCCCAAGGCGCACAAAGAAGCGGTTTTCATAGCCAAGCCGATGTCTTTAAGCTTTTGCAAATCTTCCGGCTCGCCGTTTCCGCGCGATATTTTTTCCAAAATTGTGTGAAGTTGGCGCGTACCGATACGGCAGGGAGAACATTTTCCGCAGGATTCGTCCACACAGAATTCCATATAGAATTTGGCGACGTCGACAACGCAGTCGTCTTCGTCCATAACAATCATACCGCCGGAACCCATCATTGAACCCAAGCGCACCAAGGCGCCGAAGTCGATAGGGGTGTCCAGATTTTCTTCGGTGATAATTCCGCCCGAAGGACCGCCGGTTTGTACACCTTTAAATTTTTTACCGCCCTTTATGCCGCCGCCGATTTCAAAGATAATTTCGCGCAGGGTTGTTCCCATCGGAACTTCGACAAGGCCGGAGTTTTCAACCTTACCCGTAAGGGCGAATACCTTTGTGCCCTTAGAATCTTCGGTGCCGATTTTATTAAACCAATCGGCTCCCTTTGTTAAAATGACGGGAATGTTCGCCCATGTTTCGACATTATTTATAACGGTTGGCTTTCCCCACAAACCGCATTGAGCCGGGAAGGGAGGTTTCGGCGTAGGCATACCGCGCAAGCCCTCTATTGAGCGCAAGAGGGCGGTTTCTTCACCGCAGACAAAGGCGCCGGCTCCCAAGCGGATTTCTATGTCGAAATCGAATCCCGAACCTAAAATATTTGTTCCCAAAAGACCTGCTTCCTGCGCTTGATGCATAGCGATTTTCAAGCGGTCGATGGCAAGCGGATATTCGGCGCGGATATACACAAAGCCCTTATGAGCGCCTATGGCTTTTCCGCAGATAGTCATCGCTTCAATAATGGAATGCGGGTCGCCTTCAACTGTGGAACGGTCCATATATGCGCCCGGATCTCCTTCGTCGGCATTACAAACAACGTATTTTACGTCTCCTGCAGCTTTAAGACCGGCCTCCCATTTTACGCCTGTCGGGAAACCGGCGCCGCCTCGGCCGCGCAATC
Organism: Treponema sp. OMZ 840; assembly: GCF_050937815.1. Classification (NCBI taxonomy): domain Bacteria; kingdom Pseudomonadati; phylum Spirochaetota; class Spirochaetia; order Treponematales; family Treponemataceae; genus Treponema; species Treponema sp. OMZ 840. The sequence continues at coordinate 95,560 of NZ_JACDIJ010000003.1, read as the reverse complement.
CCGATTTTTTAATTTCTTCGACGATTTCTTCGCCGGTCATTTCAAAAAGGGCTTTTTCGAGGGCAAGATAGCCGTCGCGTGCGATATATTCGTTTATATCTTCGGGATTGATAACACCGCAGTTGCGCAAAACAACGCGCAGTTGTTTTTGATAAAATTGAATGTCTTCTACGGCTTCCAAGCTCTTTTTTTCTTTATTGTATAAGAGGCGCGTTACTTCACGTCCCTTTATGATTTGCTCGGCGATAATGTCTTTTGCGTCTTCGGGTTTTACTTCGACATAAAAAGAATCTTCCGGCAAAACCTTCACAATCGGGCCTTTTTCGCAAAAACCGAAACAGCCGGTTTTTACGATTTGTACCTTATCGCCGACGCCTGCATTTTTCGCTTCGTGTAATAAATTTTTGTAAATTTCGTCCGCATTGCTCGATTCGCACGCGGTTCCGCCGCAGACAAGTATATAGTGTGTGTATGCCATAATTGTCTCCTATTGATTTACTATGTCGGCGGACGGGCGGTTTAAAATCATTTTATCGAGCAACTTTTTACCGATAATATGACTTTCCACAAGTTCGGCTACCTTATCGGCTTTTACGTTACCGTACATAACCGTAGGCATGTCGGGAACAATCAATTCAACTGTCGGTTCGTTGGCGCATAAACCCATACAGCCGGTTTGCCGGATAATGGCGTGTTCCGAAAGCCCTCGTTTGGTCAGTTCGGAAATAAAAGCATCCAAGGTGTCTTTTGCACCGGCGGCGATACCGCAAGTACCCATGCCGACTATAATTTGCATGGTTTTTCCGTCCGTGTCGCGCCGCTTTAATTCGTTTTGTTTTTCTCCGCGCAGTTTACGCAATTCTTCAAGAGACATTTTTGCCATACTGTTCTCCATCCTTCATATGGTTTTTAACCGTTTTCCTGACTTTGCAAAAATTCATCAAGTAAAGCCAAGTCGGCAGCCGTTTCCATTTTCCCCAACGCATCCGAAAGTTCCGAGCGCAGCAAGGTGTAATTTAAGGAACAATCTTTTGTATGTTTCGTCCGTACAATTTCAAGTTCATAACTGCCGGGAAAAATCAACAGCTGCCTGAATAATCGGCACACATCCCCGACAGGAGGTGTGTCGATATTGCTTAAATCAAAGCACATATATACAACGGTACCTTTTCCGGGAACGGAGTCTATCTTCCAGTTTCCGCCGGTATCCGCCGTTGTTTGAATAAGAAAGGGAATCCCCATTCCTATTTTCCGATTCGGATGCTTTATACCGTCCGTATAAAAAGGGTCGCGCACTTTTTTTAAAAGTTCGCCGTCCATACCCTTGCCGTTGTCGCGGATATATACGGTCAGTTTGTCATCCGACTCCGTAAATTCCACCCGGATATGAGATGAAGCCGCTTCCACTGCATTTTGCGTTAAATCGGCAATCAAATCGCACAGGGTATAATGCATCGTTTTCTTACGCCGTTTTGTACTTATTCAAAATACCGGCCATTTGCCCTTTTTCCAACTTGCCGTACACATCGCCGTTTACGGACAAAACCGGAGCCAAACCGCAACAGCCGATACAGCGCACGGGTTCCACCGAAAAAAGACCGTCGGATGTCGAAATGTCTTCGGGTGAAAGGCCGAGCAGTTCCCGCGCTTCGTCGATCAGGTCTTGGCCGCCCTTTAAATAGCAGGCAGTGCCCAAACAAACGCTTATGCGGTTTTTGCCGGGTTTTTGGGTTTTGAAAAAGTGGTAAAAAGACATAACTCCGTATACGCGCGCCAAATGGGTTCCCGTCCGTTCGGCAACGGCTTGGGCGGCTTCTTTGGAAATATAGCTTTGTTCTTCCTGCACTTTGTGCAAAATCATAATGAGGTTGCCGGGCTTATGCTTCCATTCTTCGATAAAAGCTTCAAGTTCGTCCGAAAAGCCCGCATTTGTACTGTATGCCATAAAAAACCTCTCGTCTTTAGTTTTCTATAAGGCGGAGTATAGTGTATTAAGATAAAGAACGCAAGGGCGGATTTGTAAGAGTTCAAGAAGAATATGGTAAAGAAAGGTTTTGTTTTCTATTCTTTTCTTATTTTTTCCACTGTATGCGGATTTTTATTTTTTCCGAATTTGATAAAAATTTATTCAGATACAGGTTAAACGACGCTTTTTTTCCGTTAATTCGAACGCTTCCGGCTTCCGGCGGGATAATCGATGCATGCGTAATTTCAGCAGGAGCGCCGACATCGAAAATAAAAAAAGACGATATCAGTTCTTTTTGCAGTGTAGAACCGTACATATTGCCGATAATTTCGCTGTATTCGGTTTCGTTTAGCTGTTCGCCGGTAAAAGCGGGCGCCATAAGCAAGTCCGTATATTCGGCGGTTTCATCGGGCATTAATTTGAGCAGGTTGTTCAAGGTTTGCGGGCTGAAGGTGAGGGTCAACGTGTCGCTTGATGTATCGCTTTCGAGCGTTAGGGCGCCTCCGGAATCCACTTTGCGTAGATCTTTACAATCGGCTGTCAAAACCATTCCCGTTTTTCCGGAAAAAGAAAGATGTTTAAGTGTAAATGAAGCTTTTTCAAAACCTGCACGCACATCCTTTTCGTTAAACAGGGTTTTATTTTCGCTTGTGCCGGTAAAAGCGGTGAGCGTTTGTACAAGCGTTTCTCCCGATTCGGTTTTTAACCCGATCGATGCACTTTTATCTTCGTTTACAATGATAGACGCCCGTGCCGTACAGCCGGCCAAAATAAAGAGAACTGCACATATAAATGCAAACAGTTTTATACTATCGTACATTTTAACACTCCAACAATTAACTAAACAAATCTTTTGCCGAAATCGTTACACGCACACCTGTAGAAAAGCTTAAACTCGAGGCAATACTGTCTTTAAAATTCAAGGCCGCTTTATCGGGCTTGTAGAATGCCGACCAGCTTATGTCTTGCGTAAAAGAAATTTTACTTTTATCAACTTGGAGGCCGGGGCTTTGCCAACCGATACCGAAGACTCCCGGAAATACGGATGCATAAACCGAATCGCTTTTTCCGATAAGATGTGCCGAGCCGACGGTAAAAACGGGCCCGCCGTAAAAGCGAAAACCGTGCGGAATGCTTGCCGTTAAAAGAAGGGGAAATTGATATATATGCATAAGCGGCTCTAAGCGAAATTCAAAAGCCAAGCCGGGTTGTATCGGCCATCGGCTATAGCGGATATGAGCTTGAAAACCCGCCCCTCTTATATGCAAGTCAAACCGGTCGGCCGCATAAACGGTCCATTTTACGTGTCCGGAAAAATCGAACAATACATCGTTTAAAAGATTGCTGCCGGCGGCCGGTTGCCGTTGATTTACCTTTTCTTTGGTGTCGGGGCTTTTCGGCTGCGACTCGGCGGTTTTTGCACTCGGCAAAAATTGACCGCAGCCCGCATATTTTTGCTTCCACGTTGTTTGATTCAACGAAGACACGATAACGCCCGTATTCGGCCCGTCGCTTACCGCATGAATAAATTGATTGTTACCTATATATAAGCCGGCGTGGGTGATTTTCCCTCCGTCTCTAAAAAAAAGAATATCGCCGGGTTCTTTTTGAGCATCGTTTACAATACGGCAAAAAGAATACATAGCCGCCGCCGTACGCGGAAGCTGAACTTGCGCCGCTTCCCGTGCAACCGTGTAAATAAAGCCGGAACAATCCATGCCCGACACGCTTATTCCCCCGTAACGGTAGGGAACTCCGACATACTGCTTTGCCGCTCTTATAACCTTTGCCCGAAGAACCTGTGCCGAAGATGTATCGGAAGCTTCCGGTGCGGGTGCAGTTTGTGCCGAAAGTGAAGATGTACAAAACAAACATAAAAGGACAAAAAATATCAAAGGCCGGTACCGGCGAATAAAAGAGCGCGATCCGTTTCCGGATAGGCAAAAAAGTTTCATATATTAAATATCGGAGATTTCGGTTCGAGGTTCAAGGGGCGGCATTTACATTTTTATGCATTTGCCGTAAAATAGCCCTCTATGGAATTTACGCAGGAATTTATTGACTCCCTTTCGGCTGACGAAGCCGAAATTATGAAACAGGTCGCGGACGAATTGGATATACGCGCACAGCAAGTGCACGCGGTTATTTCGCTGGTAAACGAAGGCTGTACGGTACCCTTTATTTCGCGCTACCGAAAAGAACAGCACGGCTCCTTGGACGAAGTGCAGGTGCGAAGCTGCGATCATTTGTTTAAAAGCCGCATGAACCTCGAAAACCGCCGCTTCGAAATTATACGCGGCATTTTTGCCCAGGGCAAGTTGACCGACTTTTTATACGAAGCGGTAAAGGCGGCTAAAACCCTCACCGAGCTTGAAGACTTATGGGCTCCCTTTAAAAAGAAAAAGAAAACCCGCGGTATGCTTGCAGCCGAACGCGGCCTTGAACCCTTAGCCGAAGCGATGCTTTCTATGGATAAGGAGTCGCTTGAAAAAAAAGCGGAAGAGTTCGTCAATACAAGTGCGGAGCCGGAAGAACTGCGCGTACCCGACGTTCAGGCAGCCCTTGCAGGCGCACAGGACATTATCGCCGAGCGTACCGCTCAGGACGGTGCAAACCGCCAAGCAGTCAGCGATTTTTATATTAAAAGCGGTCTTATCCGCGTACAGGGTATCGGCGATGAAGAGGCGCAAAAAACGTCCGTGTACCAAATGTACTGGGATTATTCGGAGCCTTTAAATCAAATAAAGCCGCACCGCATTTTAGCCGTCAACCGCGGCGAGCGCGAAGGCGTCCTTGAAGTTAAGGTCGACGTGGACACGGACGAAGCTGCAGAACTTTTAAAAAAGCGCGTTGTGATTCACAATCCCTACCATGCCGAAGCGATAGAAGACGGTCTTGCCCGCCTTTTATCGCCTGCGGTTTTAAGGGAAATACGCGGCAATCAAAGCGATGAAGCCGACGATCACGGTATCGGGATTTTCAGCGAAAACTTAAAAAACCTGCTTATGACGCAGCCCATCAAGGGCACCCGCGTTTTGGGGGTAGACCCCGGAATCCGCACGGGTACCAAATGCGCCGCCCTTGACGAAACGGGAAAATATTTGGGCAGCTTTGTTATCTATCAGCACAAAGCCGACGAATCCTGCGCCGCTTTGCGCAAAGCGATACAGGATTATAAAGTGCAGCTGGTTGCGGTCGGAAACGGAACGGGCACCAAAGAAGTGCAGGAAATCGTTTCAAAGGTGCTGAGCGAAAACTTTCCCGACGTTTTATACACGGTTGTCGATGAAGACGGCGCTTCGGTATACTCGGCAAGCGACACCGCCCGCGAAGAGTTTCCCGACCTTGACTTAACCATCCGCGGCGCCATTTCCATAGGCCGAAGGCTCCAAGACCCCCTTGCCGAATTGGTAAAAATCGACCCCAAATCAATCGGTGTGGGCTTGTATCAGCACGATTTAAATCAAAAAAAGCTTTCGGATATGCTCGATGAAGTGGTAGGCTCGGTTGTAAACAACGTAGGCGTCAATTTGAACACCGCTTCGGCTTCTCTTTTAAAATACGTGTCGGGCATAAGCGCATCGGTTGCAAAGCGCATTGTCGCCTACCGCGAAGAAAAGGGAAAAATCACCAGCAGAAGCGAACTGCAAAACGTATCGGGCTTGGGTCCTAAAGCTTACGAACAGTGCGCGGGATTTTTAAAAATCCCTGAAAGCTCGGAGCCTTTAGACAATACCTGGGTACACCCCGAAAACTACGAGCCTGCACGCATTATCTTCGGCTTAATTCAAAAAAATGCGGACGTAACGGGCGATGTTAAAAAAGAACTCAAGGAAACCTACAGCCTCGGCGAGCAAACCGTTCAGGACATTGTAGAAGAATTAAAAAAGCCCAACCGCGACCCGCGCGACGGCTATCCCAAGCCCATTATGCAAAAGGGCGTTGTTACCTTTGAAGATTTAAAAGAAGGCATGAAGGTTACCGGCAAAATCAAAAATGTCGTAGACTTCGGAGCCTTTGTCGATTTGGGCATAAAAGAAACCGCCCTCGTGCATATTTCGGAATTGAGCGACTCTTACGTGTCCGACCCGATGGATGTGGTGCGCGTCGGCGATATAAAAGAGTGCACGATTATCGGCCTCGATGCCGACAGAAGGCGCATAAGCTTGTCGCTTAAAAGCAATCCCTCCCTTCATTCGGCAGGAGGTACTGCAGGCGCGGCTGCGGGCGGAACTTCCGAAAAAAGCCGGAACTTGCGCGACGGGGAGGCTTCGGGCGCATATCGGAATTCGCGCTCCGAGCGATCGGGCGGTGTTCCGGCAGGTTTTACGGGAACAAAAAAAGCCGCAGTCAGGGTGGTGCGTTCTGGTGTATCTGCAAACCGCACACGGGATGAAAGGCCTCGGCAAAACAGCGGCCGCGACGACGGCATGACCTACAATCCCTTTGCGGCTTTGCTTAAAAAATAGCAAGCGGAAGCGCGCTGATTGCCATCGAATTCTATCGGTTTTCAGGCGCTTTCTAAATTGAAAAATCACACTTTTAAGGAGGAAAAAATGATTTTTGATACGCTTGAAAACCTTCCCAAATACATCCCCTTTGTGGACGGCTTGGAAAAAGTGCTGTATTGCTTACAAAACGACAACCTTGCGGAAAAAGCTCCCGGTTCATATACGACCGACGATAAGCGCGTTCGCTACAATATCGGTGAGTACGACACAAGCGCGGAAGGAAAACGCTTTGAAAAACACCGTTTAGATACGGACGTACAAGTTGTGCTTAAGGGAAAAGAAAAAATGGACTTTACCTTTAATCCTTCGTGCGGTGCTTACGGCGATTACGATGAACAAAAGGATGTCGAACTCGCCGACGGTAAAAGCCTTTTAAGCCTTGAAGCTTCAACAAAAGATTTTGTAATATTTTTTCCCGGAGAACCGCATAAACCCGGCTTGCCCGCAGGATCAAGTGAAAAGGTTAAAAAAGTAATTTTCAAAATAAGAAATTAAGTTAAGATATTTTATCCGTAATAGGATTATAATAGCGGAAAAAATACCGTGCGGACGGCAGTATTTAAAAACCGGTGTTTTTAAATACTGCCGCCATACCCTTGACTTTCGGCGCCTCTCGGTTTATGCTTGCCGCTATGAGTAATATAGCCGAATTGGTACAAATCCAAAAAGAGTATTTTAACGGCGGAGAAACCCTCGATATAAACTTCCGCAAAAATCAATTAAAAAAACTGTATCGGGTTATCGCCGACAATCAAACCGAAATCTTTGACGCCCTTAAAGCCGATTTAAATAAGGCGCCCTTTGAAACCTACGCAACCGAAATCGGCATTGTGCTTGAAGAAATACGTTACTTGCTTACACACCTTTCAAAATGGGCAAAGCCGAAACGCGCTTCAATGCCTTTGGCTTTGTTTCCGGCAAAGGGGGCCATGCATTTTGAGCCCTACGGGCGCGTTCTTATTATGTCGCCGTGGAACTATCCCTTTCAGCTTGCAATGGATCCCCTTGCGGGAGCTATTGCGGCCGGAAACTGCGCCGTTTTAAAACCATCGAATTATTCTCCGGCAACTTCCAAACTTATACAAAAACTTATCCGTTCGATATATCCTGAAAAATACGTTGCCGTCGTCGAAGGCGGACGCGAAGCAAATGCCGATTTGCTCAAACAGCAGTTCGACTATATATTTTTTACGGGAGGCACAACGGTCGGCCGACTCGTTATGGAAAGCGCCGCGAAGTTTTTAACCCCCGTCAGTTTGGAGCTGGGCGGCAAAAGCCCTTGTATTGTAGACGAAAGCGCCGATATCGATTTGGCGGCGCGCCGTATCGTATGGGGAAAGTATTTGAATGCGGGGCAAACCTGTGTATGCCCGGACTATGTTTTGGCGCACAAGGACATAAAACAAAAACTGATTGAACGCATGTGCTATTGGGCCGGCCGCCATTACGGAGACAATCCGCTTACAAATCCCGACTACGCAAAAATTATCACGGAACGTCATTTTGAACGCTTGGCCGCCCTGTCTGACGGAACAAATCCCGCAAACGGAAAATGTGTGTTAGGCGGCGCACGCGATGCCGCTTCCCGCAAAATAGCGCCGGTTATTTTGGACTCTCCTTTGCCGGACTCGCCCGTTATGAGCGAAGAAATATTCGGCCCGATAATGCCAGTTTTGGAATTTTCCTCTTTGGAAGAAGTGCGCCGCTTTGTTACGGAACGCCCCCGCCCCCTCGCCCTGTACTTTTTTTCGTCGTCGAAACAAAATATCCGCTTTATCGTCAAACGCCTTTCTTACGGGGGCGGCTGCATAAACGATACGATTGTCCATCTGGCTTCTTCAAAGATGCCCTTCGGAGGTATCGGAAACAGCGGTATGGGCCGTTATCACGGCAAGGCAAGCTTCGACACTTTCAGCCATACAAAGTCGGTGCTTACGCGCGGCACCTTCCCCGACATAACCGTGCGCTATCCGCCCTACAGCTCAAAACTTGCACTGTTACAAAAGCTTATGAAGTAAGCTTACCGAACTTATTTTTCTTTTGCTGTTCCGCCGCTTTGCGAAAGAAAAAAATCTTTGTTTTTCAGCATTAAAATGGGTTGTCCGGTTGCATCGATAACGTCGCGCCATAATGAACCTTCGGGATCTACCGTGTTGCGCCGGCTGGTTACCAAGCGGGTCGGCAAGTGTACGTATTTATTGTGAATAAGTCCGATAACCAGCTTTGTTTTTCCGGCCATCGCCGCGTGAACCGCATTGTTTCCCAAACGCTCGCAATAAATCGAATCGGTAGCCGTGGTCCGCGCCGAACGTATTTGGTAGCTGGGGTCGATATATTTTAAGTTGATGGGAATTTTCTTTTCGGCAAAATATTCGCTGATTTTGTCTTTTAAAAAAACGCCGATATCGCCGAGTTTTTTATTACCCGACGCATCTTTTGCATCGGTTGTTTTTAAAAGTTCTTGACCCGCACCTTCGGCGACGATAACCACCGCATGATGCCGCCTTTTTATGCGCTGCTCCAGCGAATCCAAAAAGCCGCCTTCTCCTTCCAAATGAAAGGGCACTTCGGGAATAAGACAAAAGTTGGCTTCATGGCTTGCAAGGGCGGTTGCGGCGGCAATAAAGCCCGCTTCACGCCCCATAAGCTTTATAAGGCCTATGCCGTTTATTTGCGAATGAGCTTCCATATGGGCGGCGGCAACCGTTTGTGTCGCTTGTTCCACTGCCGTATCGAAACCGAACGATTTTTGAATAAAAATAAGATCGTTGTCTACCGTTTTGGGAACGCCTACAACCGAAATTTTTAAACCGCGTTTTTCAATTTCATCGGCTACTTCCAAAGCTCCTCGCTGGGTACCGTCTCCGCCGATAATAAAAAGCATGTTTAAATTCAGCGCTTCTATTGCATCGACTATTTCGATTACGCGGTTGCCGCCGCCGCGGCTTGTTCCTAAAAAAGAACCGCCCGATTTATGAATATCGTCAACCAAGTCGGGATTTAAATCGATTGTATCGAACCCGGCTTCCGAAAAAAGGCCTTGAAAACCGAAACGGATACCGCGGATGCGGCGTACTCCATAGCGGTTCCACAAACAGCGTACCACTGAGCGGATAACGTCATTCAATCCGGGACATAATCCCCCGCACGTCATAATTCCCGCGTTTACATGCTTCGGATTAAAATAGATGTATTCGCGCGGGCCGGCTTTTTGAATTAAATTGTTATTGTAAGCTTCCGCTTCCGTTTCAAGAACATTGTCATAAATATCCACATTATAGCGGATAAAATCATCGTCTTTTACGTAGTTTGCAATAAAATCTCCGTAAACCTTTGAAAGCATAATCGGAGAAGCAACCTTACAGGGACCTAATTGATCAACGGTAAAATCGAACACACCTTTCATAAAAAGCTCCTTTTTTATATCGTAGTGTCTATTCCAAAAAAAAGCAAGGCGGGTACTTGTAAGCCGCTATTAAAAGCACGTATGCGCTGCCTGCCCGCTCCCGCGCCGGTTTGACTGTGCCTATAAATCGTCCACAAGGGCGGTTGATTTTGCGTAGGCGGTGGACTTTGCTTCAAAAAAATCGGTTTTGATAAGGTTTGCATTGCTGTACTGGCTTATCCACGCGGTTGCGCTCGGTTCTTCTTCATGTCCCTCGTATATCGGGGCGAACTTCAAGTTGGCGCAGCGCAGGTTTGCAAGATATTTTATATAATCGCTTATCATCGTTTTGTTCAGACCCGGAATTTTGTCGCCTATAACGTAGTGCCCCCATTTGATTTCCTGCTCCGCGCCTTCTTTAATCATTGCGCGGTATTCGTCAACAAGTTCGGGGGTGAACAGTTCAGGCTCTTCTTTTTGCAGTTCCTGCAAAATCGAGCGGAACAGCCACAGGTGAGTGTTTTCGTCGCGGTTTATATAGCGGATTTCCTGTACCGAGCCGCTCATTTTGCCGTTGCGTCCCAAATTGTAAAAAAACATAAAGCCCGAATAAAAATAAATGCCTTCCAAAATATAGTTTGCCACTGCGGTGCGCACAAGGGTATAGGGGCTTTGATTTTTTTGAAAATCGTTGTACAAGCCGCCTATAAAACTGTTACGCGCAAGCAAATGTTCATCGTTTTTCCACTGATACAGAATTTCGCTGCGCTCCGCCGGATTGCAGATTGTGTCGAGCATGTAGCCGTAGCTTTGCGAATGGATGGCTTCCTGATAGGTTTGAATGGCAAGGCAGAGGTTCACCTCGTTTGCGGTGATGTATTCGCCGATTGACGGAAGGTTTGCCGTTTGAATGCTGTCCAAAAACACTAAAAAAGACAGGGTTTTGTCATAGCCGGTGCGCTCTTCGGGGGATAAGCGGCGGTATTCCTGCACGTCGTTTTGCAAATTGATTTCTTCGGGAATCCAAAAATTGTTCATTGCCTGGCGGTACCAATCGCTTGTCCACGCATATTTTATGTTGTTAAAATCGTTCAAATTGGTGGTATTGCCGCCTATCATGCGACGCTTTACAACATCGGTGTCCCCGTCGGCATTAAAAAGCGCTTTTTTTGATAAATGTCTGTGTATGTTTTCGCTGTTGTTCATACTTCTCTCCTATGGTATTCGGTTATTTTTATCCCGCGCAGGATTCGCATTCTTCCACTTCAAGGGATTTTGAGCGCACATAGTAAATCGACTTGACACCTTTTTCCCAAGCGAGTATGTATAAGTCCATAACTTGACGCATTGTAAAGGTATTGGTGATGTACAGGTTTACCGACTGCGCCTGGTCTATATGCCTTTGGCGCGCTCCCGCAGCCCGCAGCGACCAGCTTTGGTCTATGGTGTGGGCGCTTTTATACAGCCAAAAGGTGTCCCGGTTTAAGCCCGGAGCGACACGCGGCATAATGCTGCCCTTTTTTTCTTCTAAAAAATAGCGGTTCATAATCGGGTCTACTCCCGCACTGGTGCCTGCGATAATCGATGTGGAGCTTGTCGGGGCAACGGCAATAAGGTAGGCGTTGCGCATTCCCTTGCAAGCCGCTTTTTTTACCTCATTCCATTCATTGCCCGTATAGCCGCGCTTTTCAAAATAAGCGCCCGTATTCCAGTCGGAGCCTTCAAACAGGCTGTATGAACCCTTTTCGGCGGCTATCGACGCGCTTGCTTTTACCGCCGCCCTGTTAATGCGCTCAAAAAGTTTATCGGCAAAGGCAAGGTGTGCTTCGCTTTCCCACACGATTCCCTTTTTTGCCAGTATGTGGTGGTAGCCGCTTGTTCCCAATCCGATTGAGCGGTAGCGTTTGTTTGTAATTTCGGCATAGGTTAAAGGATAAAAGTTCAAATCTATAACGTTGTCGAGGGCGCGTACCGCGCTTTCGGTTATCGATTCAAGCTCGCCTTCTTTGTCGGTGTCGATATTGCCGAGCACCAAAGAAGCGAGGTTGCATACGACAAAGTCTCCCGCCTTTGTGGTTTCGGCAATCAGGGTATCTCCGTTTTCGTCTTTTATTTCGCGCTTAACGAATTCAATGGCGCTCATGTTTTGGGCGATTTCGGTACAGAGGTTCGAGCAGTAAATCATTCCCGTGTGGGGGTTGGGGTTTGCGCGGTTTACCGTGTCGCGGAAAAAGGCAAAGGGGGTACCCGTTTCCACTGCGGACTTTAAAATAAGTCGCACCAATTCTTTTACCGAAATCGACCGCTTGTGAATGCGGCTGTCGTTGATACAGTCCTTATAGCGCACTTCCCATTCTTCGCCGTAAAAATCTTCGAGGGCATAGCCTTTGATTTTTAAAACTTCGTGCGGACATAAAAGATACCAGGGGGCGTCTATGTTTTCTTTTGCGGTTTTCCAAAACAAGTCCGGATAACAGACGGCGGGAAATACGTCATGGGCCTTCATGCGGTCGTCGCCGTTGTTTGTGCGCAGCTGCAAAAATTCGGGAATGTCTTTGTGCCATACGTCAAGATAAACGGCAACCGAGCCTTGGCGGACTCCCAGCTGGTCTACGGCAACGGCGGTGTCGTTTGCAAGTTTTATCCAGCGGACAATGCCTCCCGCCGCTCCCTGAAAACCGCGTATCGGCGAGCCTGAAGCGCGCACCTTTCCGAAGTACAGCCCCATGCCGCCGCCGAATTTGGACACTTGTGCAAAGTTGTTTATAGAGCGGTATATGCCTTCAAGAGAATCGGGAACGGTGTCTATAAAGCAGGATGAAAGTTGATGGTAGGGTTTGCGCGCATTTGAAAGGGTGGGCGTTGCAACCGTTACCTGCAATTTACTGAGCATGTCGTAAAAGCGCAGTACCCATGAGGAGCGTTCCGTTTTTTCGCTCATAGCCAAATGCATGGCGATTCCCATAAACATTTCCTGCGGTGTTTCAAGGGGAACGTTTGAGCGCGTGCGGATAACGTAGCGGCGCAAAAGCAGGTCGAGGGCGCTGTAAGTTAAAAGGGCGTTTCGGTTTTCTTCTCCCGAATCGCAGCGTTTTAATATTTTTTCAAAAGAGTCGATTTCGCTTTTTGAATATTGCTCAAGAATATAAGAGCCGTACAGTTTTTCATCGGTTAAGTATTTGATTTTACCGTAAAAACTTTCGATACCCGCCACGCTAAGATTTTCGTTCAGTTTGATTTTGAATTGAATCATTAAAAGGCGGGATGCGATATATTCCCAATTCGGCGCTTCCTGTGTGCTCAATTCCACCGCCGCGCGGATAAGGGCGCTTAATGCATCGGCATCGGAAACTCCTTCTTTTTTGAATGCCGAATATTTATGATACAGCGCGTCAAGCGAATATTCGTCATCGGGAAAATCTTTTTGAATGGACTTTAATTCGCCGTCCAAATCGAGCGATACAAAGGTTTCGACAATTCTTTTACGCGCGCGGCGCTTTTTTGTCCGGTTTTCGCGGTATAAAATAAAGCTTTTTACTTCGGCCGGATAGTTATGCTTTATCAGCGTTTTTTCAACCAAATCCTGTATCGTTTCTATATGAATTCGGTTTCCCGCCTCGTGCAGCCGTTTTAATTCTTCTTCAATTTCCGCAGTCAGGTGCCCTACCGCGCCTGTGTCCGTTCCGACGCTTTTAAAAGCCGCAGCCATCGCGTCCGCAATTTTTATACTTCTAAAGGCTTCCGTTTGCCCCGTCCGTTTAATAATTTCCATTGATTTTCCATCCGTTAATCGCTTTGTAATCTATGCGATATTGTAGTGATTATAAACTTCTGAGGAATAAAAGGCAAGGGCTTTGAGGAAGCAAACCGCAAGGAGCGCAGAGGATGCTCGTTTGGGGCATTTTTTGACGAATTTGAGGGGTTTTGTGCATGTTTGGTAAATCGATTGTGCGTTTGGCGCACATTTGCCCGAATTTGAACTGAAACGAATCTTTGTTCCCGATAACAATAAAAAGCGGATTTATTTGTTTTTCAATTGACATTAAAATTTATTCTTATAGAATTAAGGTATAGGGGAAAATTATGTATCACCCAAGATTTAAAGGAAATCATTATGAAATGGGAAAAAAGATGGGGCTTGTATTGAAAAAAAGTAATGTGCATTTTCCTATTGCCCTTGATGTCTTTCAAAAGAAATTCGGAACGGAAAGTACGAAAATTATGAAAGATCTTTTTCCGGAAATATATGAAGAAATTAGAGGAATTACGGATCAAATTGAAATAGATAATAATAAGTTTGCCTCATGGTTAATGTGCATGGGGTGTTGTCTTGATTTAAATGAAAACGAATCTACGGAAATTCGAGGCTGTACCGCATTCGGTTTTGTTTGCAACAATAAAGTGTATTACGGCAGAAATAACGATTTACCTCCGTTTCTGGAACCCGTAAGTAAAAGTGTTTATTATCAACCCGAATACGGAAACAAATTTATTCTAAATACATCTGCATTTGTGAATGGTGAAGAAGGTATGAATGAACACGGGTTAGCGGCGGCAATGACCTTTGTAAAACCTAAAATAAATGAAATTCTTCCGGGAATAAATTCGGTTTTTATAGTCCGATTGATTTTAGAAAAATGTAAAACGGTTAATGAGGCGATTCTGTTTATTAAAAAGCTCCCGGTAGCTTCAAGCTGTAATATCTTGGTGATAGATAAAATAGGCGAGATGGCTGTTCTTGAGTGTCATCCGCAAAAAATAAATATCAGACAAGCAGAGTTTAACATTCAAAATAATAAATATATAATAGCAGTCAATCATTTTATATCAAATTCTATGCGGAAATATGATGCCGGTAATCCAAAAGATTTTATGTCGGATATCAGATTTAATATTGTTGAAAGGGCAATGAAAAGCGCAGATATTTATAATCCCGTTGAATATTTGAAAAATATACTTATGGGAAAATACGGTCTTATGTGCCAATATCCTAAAGATATGAATTTTACCACAATTTGGTCATCGGTTATTAATATCTCCAATGGAGAAATATTGAGGGCAGAAGGACATCCGTTAAAGAAAAAGTATATATCCGATACTCGATTAAAACCGGTTTTGCCCTAACGGAAATTCCCGGCGGGAAAAAAGGTGTGTCGCTAGTACGTTTGAGGCATTTTTTGACGAATTTGAGGAGTTTTGTGTATGGAGAATTATGCAGGCTGCACGTTTGGCGCATTTTTCGGCAAATTTGAGGGGTTTTGCATAATTGACAGCAGTTTAGGGTATGATAAAACAGTTAATATCCGTTTTTCGCGCTATCTGTCCGATACATCTCTTTTAATGTTATTAAAAGCAAGTCTTTTTTATTTACAATATTTCCAAAGCCGGATTTTGATACGAACCCGTACTTATAACATCGGAGTCCCGTTTTTTCGACTTGCTCTATCTCTTTACGAATCGTTTTTTCGGAAATTTCGGAATTACGGTACTTGACTTCAAAAAAGATATATCCGTTCGGTCCGGATGTTACTACATCGAATTCCCCGTTTGTTTTTTCTGCCGGATTGTCATAATAGTACGATCCTATTAAATCAAAGGGTTCCGGAAAAGTTCCGCTTTTATTTTTTCGTATCAAATATTGTTTGGTTATTTCTTCAAATGTTTTGGGGATAAAGTTCGTTTCAAAATCTTCTTTTATGTATCTTTCATAAAAGGTGTTTGTTTCCATTACGCTTCTTTGTGAAGAGTATCTGAAAATATATCTGTAATAGAATTTTGACAGATTATCGCTTATATAATAGCCTGTTTTTTTACGATTGTTTTTATCGTTAATCGGAGAGTTCTTTACAATAACGGTCATCTTAATCAGTTTATCGAGCGTATCGGAAAGTGCGGGACTGCTTGAAACATGGGATTGCGAAAGTATATCGCTGAATTTTGAATATCCGCGGGAAAGCGCATCAAAAACTTCGTTAGCGTTCACCAATTTGCTTAATTCCGATTTAAGATTCATCGTTACTTCGTTTTCAAGCCGTGAGCCCTCCGATACTATAAGCTCCGATATATTTTCGTAGGCAGTCAATTTCGGATCTATAAGTCTGTTATAATAAGGAATTCCCCCGAACACACTGTACAGCTTGACCTTATCCTCGTCTGAAAAGTCATTGTAAAACAATGCCGAGTCATAATAATCCATAGGCTCTATGAACATGGTTAAATCGATTCTGCCGTATAGAGGATTTTGAACTTCCAAAAGCGATCGCATTGTATCAACAAAGGAGCCGCATAGTATCAGTTTAAGATTTGAATATTCACGGTACTCATCTATAAGTGATTTCAGTATGCTGTCCATTCCGTGTACCGACTCACGTAAATAAGTATATTCGTCCAGACATAGGAGTATCTTTTCTTCAAGGGATTTTTTGAAAATAAATCTGAGGACATCTTCAATTTCTCTAAAGGCAAGCGGCGGCATTCGGAATATTTCCGATAAAAGAGTTGACAGGCCTTCAGTATTATTATGCTCCGATGTTTGTCTGCATTCATAGTATATACTTTTTGCTTTTTCGTCTGCGAGCGCATGCTTAATGAGTTCGCTTTTTCCGATTCTCCTGCGTCCGTAGATGAGTATTGTTTTATTGCCTTTATCGGATAGGCTTTTTTTTAATCGCTTGAGCTCCGTTTTTCTTCCTAAAAATTTCATTTTACTCGGCTCCTTCCGACTCGGTTGTATCCGAGTAAAGTATCTCATGCCGGAAGGGGTTTGTCAAGGAGATCTGTCCTCGCACATTTTTTGATGAATTTGAGGAGTTTTGCATTATTGACAACTGTTCTCTGTGTGGTATACTGTAAAAAAACAATACATAGGAGTCTTGGAAAATATGAATGAAACGGAATTTGAAGAAAAAGTATTTGCTCTCATAAAACCCGAATTAAAACTGCAAAACCCCGGCGGCGGACAAAGCATTATTAAAAATATTTCTGAGGCGGGAAACATTTGTTATCAACGAGGAAATTCAAAAATATATGTAAATATAAAAGATTTATATGATGCATATAATATGTTTAGAGGCAGAAAATGTTCTTCAAATGATTTAAAGGCCTATAATCCGTCAGTATTTGATTCAACAAAAGGCAGACACAATTGTAATTGCACTTTTTTCTTTTCACTACTAAAGGAAATACATATTATAAAAGAGATAAAAGGAACGGGAACACGAGGCAGCCCTTTTTATATTGAAATAGCGGCCTAACACCGTTTTTAATATTGCTTTATCTTTGCACCAAAAAGAATACAGGAGTTTTGGCAGCTTGACGGAGCATATGAGGCAATGAAAGGCAAACCAAAAACCGGCGACGTGCTGCCTTATGATAATTATCCTATGAATGTAGAATCCGGCAATGTGTATGTAATTGATTATATAAAAACCGATAAAACAAACATGAGATTGTACTATATCTCTGACGGGAAAATATGGAACGGAAAGCCCGTAACCGGAAATATCGCCGTTGAATAAAAAGAGATGCAAAAAATATCGGCACAAAAGCGGAGGACAAAAATGAAAAAAAGCCTATGGTTATTGATTTTCTTTTGTGTTGCAGCAATGTGTTTTGCACAAGTGAATAATTTTTCGGCTCAAGAAATATATGTTGCCTATTATTTTGCGGACAATTATGCACATGTAATCGAATATAATATTGTGCATAAACAAAATACCGGATCGATTGTAAACGATGTCAATTCAATAAAAAAACTGATTGCCAAAGCGCGTTATGTAAAAGAAAAATATAACTATACCTATTTTACGGCAGTCGAAGAATCCGTTTCCAATGAGGGAAAATTTGTAAAGGGAGATTTCCATTTAATTACCGCTCAAAGTGCGACCTTGGAAATAATAGAGGATTTATTTTCAAAAACATTAGGAAAAAAAGTAAGCGCCAAAGTGGAAGATGACGGGTTGAATGTATATTTTGACGGCAGCGGAATAAAAATCGGATCGAATAATGCGGCCGGCCTTTACAAAAATGAAAATCTTATAAAAATGTCTTTTCCCCGCCGCTTAAATAAAATTGAAATCGTATTTCAAAAAAGCATTGAACATACGGAACCTATCTTGCAGTTTATTACTGAAAAAATTACAAGTCCGGAAAAATCCGAAGAGGAAATCGACTATCTAAAAAATGCGTCTCCGCCATTAGATAAAATCGAGCAGGCGTTTCAAGACGACTGCGATATTATCAGGCTGCGCGATTTGGTATATTACGGAAAACTTATCGAAGAATATAAAACAAAAACAGGAGCATATCCGTTTGAAGGCAATACCGAGCTCGTGTATTGTTTAATTTACAACAAAGAGCAAAAAAAGTATTCAAAAGACGACAATCCGAATAAGCATATATTAATTTCGCCGAAAGATTTTTACAGCGAATTGGAAAAAGGCTTGGGAAGAAAAATCGAACAAAGGTTCGACCCTCAATACGCACCTTCCGGAAGGCCTGTGTTTTATATTTACATGATTAACAATGACGCCGAATGGTTTTTTGCCGTTCATCTATCCAAATATTACCGTTTTTCAAAAAAAGCGGATTCCAATTATTATAAAGCCGAGCTTTCGAACATAAGCGATAAAGCCTATAAATTCTATACGGTAAGCGAAATGGAACGGAATGAAGAATACATACGGGCAGTGTCCGAAACGGTAACAAAAAAAGGTTTTTTTGAACAGCGGAAAACCAAACACATGAGGGAGTATTAAAAAGAGCAAGGCCGCTTATATAAAGTTTTTGAAAAAGGGCAGGGCAATATACAGTGAAAAAACGATGAGCAGCACATAGCCGAACGCTTCTACTGCAAACGAAAGCGCGGCGGCGCTTTTTCGGTTTTTCTTTAGGATTTGAAACAAACCGCTTCTGCCTGCCCATGCAAGGTAGGCAGAGGCGCCTACAGGCAGTGCCATACCGGCCGACATAATAAAAACGCAAATAATTCCCAGCCCGGTTACATCAAGCGTATAGGATAAAATCAAAACAAGAACTGCACCGGGGCAGGGATAAAGGCCGGATACAAAAAGCGATATCAGCGATATATTTTGCACGGGGCCGGTTTTTTCAAAAGAAGCGTTCGGCGCGCTTTGTTTGGCGGGAAGCTTTGTGTTTTGCAGTCTGTGTCTGCCGCCGCACGAACAGCGCCCGTGCATAAAAAATTCGACACTCTCTTTTACCAAAAGAACGGCAGCGGTAAGAATAATAAGCAAATAAGAAAAACCTTCCAAGTAAATGCCGATACGGTCGGCGGAGGCTCCCAAAGAAGATTCCACGCCTTTTAAAATTAAAATCAGCGCTACCGCGGTTCCGCCGTGTAAAAATGTAAGTACACATGAAGCGGCAAACGGTTCCCACACAGGGGCGCAGCGGGTTAAATACAGCGAAAACACAAGGGTTTTTCTGTGTCCGGGGCCTGCGGCGTGTAAAATGCCGTATAAAAAAGAAAGTATAAAAAGAAGCCGCAAAATGCCTGTGTTTTTTCCGGAGGATAGGCTGCCTTCAGCTTTACCCTCTTTAAATGCATACAATAAATCGCCTACACGCTCGCGGACGGAACGCTGCATTCCGATTAATTCGGAAGAAGCGCCGCTTATACGCACCGGGCGAAGCTGTTTTATGTCCGCACCCTGAGCGTCGGGGGTATGCTCCTTTGTTTGTGCGGCTTCGTTTTGCTCCGCCTGCCCGTTTCCACTGTTTGTCTTTTTTTGCTCCTGTGCGGCGCCGGCAGCACCGGGCGTATACAAGGGGTTTGCTTTTAACGCGGGAGCGGCAATCGTAAAAAAAAGTGCACATAAAGCGCAGATAAAAATTGTACGCTTTGTATTCCGCATAAACCGGCCGTCCCGCCCGCTACCAGCTGATACGAATTTCGCGCGGATAATAGGTTTGCAATCCCGGTTTCCATTCATAATATACGCTCGTATCGGTGATCGGACCGAGCGGATCGTAAAACACGGGGTAGTCGCGGTTTTCAATTATTGTAAAAGAGGGGTTAATTTGAGAGCGGTCGTATGTCAAAAGTACGCCCCTGTCTTCGGCATAGCGTATGTCGCAAAAATACGTATAATCATATACGGCGACGTAGAGTTCATTGCCTGCATACGAGGATAGATCGATATAAAACCGATATGTCATAATTCCCTTATTTTGAGTTGCTTTAAACTGCGTAACTTTTTCGGGATTTGTCCGTTTTTTCCCTTGCCGAATAAAGGTATAATAATAGTAATTTCGTAAATTGATAAAAGCGTTATTATATACTTGTTCGTTTTCCGCTTTATTAAAGGTACCGTCGCGGTCGGCATCAAGCCAGTTTATAATGTCCGCGCTGAAAAATCTGTCGAAGGTCCATTCGATATAAGCACCCTGTAAACTTTTGCCTTCCCATACAAAATTAACCGATGAGGTAATTGCAACATGAGGATGTGCAAACACAAATGCGCCGTACATTAAAACCGCAACCGTAAAAAAGTGTTTTTTCATAGTCTTATAGTGTCCTTTTATGCCTTTTTAAGTCAAGGGGGCAAAAGGATAAAACCCGTCAAAGAAAAAGCGCATAAATCGAATTTATAAAAGACCATCTATAAAAATTGTTTACATTTTTTTATAATAAAATTTGACAAGAGCGCCTGCCTGTGCTACAGTTTTTATTGATACCGTAACATAATAAGGAAGTCGATATGCAGTGGCGATTAGGACTCGATTTAGGAACAAATTCAATAGGCTGGTGTGCTTTGGGTCTCAATAAAGACGGCGAACCCGACAAATTGGTCGATATGGGCGTACGTATTTTTTCCGACGGAAGAGAACCTAAAACGGGAGAACCGCTTGCTGTCGCACGCAGGCAGGCGCGCGGTATCAGAAAGAATTTACGACGAAGAAAACAACGCAGGCGCGCTTTATTTGTACAATTACGGACGGACGGCCTCTTTCCGGCAAATACTGAAGAAGCGCTTAAACTTAAAGCGGTAAATCCCTATGAACTGCGGGTAAAGGGATTGGATAAAAAATTGGAAGCTTTTGAACTCGGGCGTGCCTTATTTCATTTGGGTGTCCGGCGCGGTTTTAAAAGCAACCGTAAAGATAAAGATAATGTAACGGATACAAAAAAAACGGAAAGCACACAAAAAAACGCGGGAGCAAAGTTAAGTCAAAGCGAAAAGTGTGAACTTTTAACGAAAATAATAGATGACAGCGGATGCAGAAGTTTGGGCGAATTTTTATGGAAAAACCGCGATAATAATAAGGGTATCCGCTTTGTTCCCGGAAGAACCGATTTTTATCCCCTGCGCGCTATGTATGAAACGGAATTCGATTTATTGCGTAAAACACAAGAACCTTTTTTCCCAAACGTAAATTGGGATAAAATAAAGCATCTTATTTTTTTCCAACGACCGCTGCAGCCCCAAGAACGGGGTAAGTGTCAATTTATGACGGATAAAGAACGCACTTTTAAGGCTATGCCCAGTTCGCATAAATACCGTATTTTACAGGAAGTATACAATTTAAAATATTATGACGAAAAAAATAATCCCGTGTGTTTAAATGAAGAACAGCAGGATATTTTGATAGATGCTTTGGACAAGGTAAACGAATTGAGTTTCGGCAAAATCAAAAAACTTTTGCATATAGAAGGCCGTTTTAACCTTGAAACCGAAGCGCGCAGCAAATTAAACGGTAACCGTACTGCAGCGGTTATGCGTAAACCGGAATGTTTCGGTGAAATGTGGGATAGCTTTTCGCTGGAAGAACAAGACGCCATTACGGAATGTCTTATCAGCGCAAATGAAGACAAAGATGTGTTTGCGATGCTTTCAAAGTATGAACTTTCCGAGGAACAAAGGCGTAACATCGCAAAAATATCCCTTCAAGACGGCACGGTAAGTTTATGTGCCGAACTTCAGCAAAAGCTTGTGCGGGAAATGAGCGAAAAACGCCTCCAATTCGATAAAGCATTGCTTTTGCTCGGATACGATCATTATGACGATTCGGTTCAAAAACACAACCTTTTACCCTACTACGGAAAAGTGCTTACCGGCAGCACTATCGGTGCAAACGGTCAAGCCGACGAAAAAAATCCCGAAAAAAAATACGGGAAAATAGGGAACCCGACCGTACATGTCGCATTAAATCAAACAAGAGTCGTCGTAAACGGTCTTATCAAAGAGTACGGAAAACCGGCCGAAATAGTCGTAGAGCTTTCACGCGAATTAAAAGCAAGCACGGATGCAAAAAAAGAAATACGTAAAAAACAAGCTTTGCAAGCAAAACAAAACGAAATTTTAAATAAAAAAATAAAAGAAGCATATTCTGCAATTTCCTTTCCCGGCCGGCTTGAACGCAGAAAAATGAGATTATGGGAAGAATTGGGAAACGACAGTTTAAGCCGCCCCTGTTTATACTGCGGCAAGCAAATAAGTGCATCGGAACTGTTTACAAAAAATATTGAAATCGAACATATTATTCCCTACAGCCGAAGTTTTTTAGATAATGAATCGAATTTGACCGTAGCTCATGCACGCTGCAATGCGATAAAAGGAGAACACACGCCCTACGAAGCATTCGGCACAAATCCGGAAGGGTATAATTGGGCTGATATTATGGAAAGAGTTTCGCGCTTGAGCAATCCCAAAAAACAGGCGCGTTTTGCATCGGATGCCGTGGAAGCATTTTTGGCAAGCAGAAATTTTATCGAACGCCAATTGAACGATACCCGCTACCTGTCCAAAGCTGCACGCAGGTATATAACCAGTATAACCGATAAACCTTCGAACGTATGGGTTATCACGGGAGCTATGACAAAAAAATTGCGCGACGTTTGGCAAATAGACAAGATTTTAAACCGCGAGTTGACCGACGCTGTTATTGCCGAATTTAATTTAAAAAGCGAACAAATAGGAGAGCTTAAAAAAAACAGATACGATCACCGTCATCACGCCCTTGACGCTATGGTTATCGCATTAACCGACAGATCTTTACTTCAAAAGATATCGAATTTGCATACCATGCGGGAAAAAAGTACAAAAACGGGGAATGCTTTGCCCCCGCTGCCCTTTGCGAGAAGCGATATTACAGAGGCACTGCGAAAAATCGTCGTCAGTTTTAAACCGGATCACGGTCCGGAAGGCAAACTTTCAAAAGAAACCTTACTCGGCCGTATAAAACAGGAAACAAAGGTTCCGATACAAAGCCTGATACAAGAAGATATTGAAAACATTAAGGACGAACGTATACGTGAAGAATTTGAAGAATTGATTGCCGAACGCGGCAGCTTAAAAAAAGCGGTAAGCGAATTAAAAACTACATACCCGCAAATATCGGTTTACAAATATTTTTTTGCTGCGCGTACCGATTTTTCATCCTTAAAAACAAAAAAAGACATAGAAACAATTGTCGATAAAGAGATTCGCGAAAAACTGCGTACACGTACCGATGCACATCCTAACGAATCAGTTGAAAAAGTGTTGGCCGATTTTAATGACGAACGGGAAAGATTAAAGCTTCCGCCAATAAGACATATACGGTGTAAAACCTTTATACAAAAACCGATTGTCATTTCTCCGAATGCAAAAAAGCGAAATATCTGCACGCGGTATTTAAATCCGGAAGATTATTTTTGCGTTATGATTTGGGAAATTCCTCCGAAAAAAGAAGGGGAAAAATCGACTTTTCAAGGCCAATACATTCGACGGGATCCTGAAGATATCGATAAAAACAAACGGCCGATTGAAAAAAAGCCTCATCCTGCCGCACGAAAAGTTTGTCTTTTGCACAAAGACGATTATATTGAATTTTCGCAAAACGGAATATGGAAAAAAGCCAGGATAGCGAGTTTTAGCGCAACTCAAAACAAATTAGATATACGCCCGATTTATGCGGCAAAAGACATTGAGTCATGGGTATATGCGACAAACGAAAACCTTTTGGAAAAAGACTGGGGAACAAATGCGGGACAAAACTTTATTTCGATAAATGTACTGTTCGGTACGAGGGCGGCACGGAAGATAACGGTATCTCCGACCGGCAAAGTGTTCCGCGGAAAAAACGAAAGCTAAAATAAGGGGCTTTTTATACCGATACTAAAGGTATGCTGCACCAAATTGTCGAAATTCAAGAGGAAAATCGTCACCTTTCTCTTGAGCGCGGCTTTCTCAATATCCGCACAAAGGATGAAGAAATAGGAAAAGTCGCCCTCGACGATATTGCCGTTTTACTTATCAGTGCACAGGGTGCAAGCATAACAAAAAATATTATTGTCGAATTATCTTCCCGCGGCGCCGTTACTGTTTTGTGCGGTAAAAATTATGAACCTGTTTCCATTGTGTATCCTGTTGCAGGTAATTATAGGCATGCAGGTATTATACGGACACAAATAGATGCAAGTATTCCCTTTCAAAAACAAATTTGGAAGCAAATTGTAAGCAGAAAACTGCACAATCAGGCAAAATCACTGTTGCTATGCGGCAATAAACCGGAAGCAGCCTTGTTGGAACATATTTCAAAAGATGTAAAATCCGGCGATAAGGACCAACGGGAAGGGTATGGGGCAAAGGTGTATTGGCAGGCATTATTCGGCAAGGATTTTATTCGCGATCAGGATGGGGACGGAATAAACGCCCTGCTGAATTACGGTTATGCCGTTATGCGTTCTTCTATGTGCAGGGCACTGTGTGCCGCAGGATTACATCCGGCACTTGGAATCCATCATCAAAATATGCTCAATCCGTTTTGTCTTGCCGATGATTTTTTTGAAATATACCGGCCGATTGTAGACTGTATTGTGTACAAATTGTGTGAAAATATGCTGTTTGTTTTAACTCCTGAAACGAAAAAAACCTTAATCCAAGCGTTATGGATAAAGATGAAAACGGTTGAAGGCTATTCGCCGGCATTTCAAAGTATGCATTATATGGCATCTTCTTTTGTAAAAGCTTTGAAGTTACGCGATGCCGATTTTGAAATCCCTGTTTGGGAGGGAAAAAATGAAAAATTTTCCCGTATTGAATAAGTACGAGCTTATGTGGATGATGGTATTATTCGATTTGCCGGTTGTGGAAAAAAAAGAACGAAAAGATGCAACCGATTTTAGAAATTTTTTATTGGACTGCGGTTTTTCTATGGTACAATACTCAATTTATGTAAAAGTGTTGTCGGGAATAGATGCTTGTGATAAATACTACCGACTTATTGAAAAAAGCTTGCCCAGTAAAGGAAAGGTGGATATCCTCACCGTTACCGACCGTCAGTATGAAAACATAAAAAGTTATGTCGGTAATGCCAAAAAAAGCAAAAAAAATCCGTCAAAACAGCTTTTAATGTTTTAGTTTTGACCGGAAAAATAATAAGTCCGTCCCATGTAATTCCTTGCTTAGAAACACAATAGAACGGACCTATTATACCTGATTAATTTTCCAAGTCAACCTGTAACTACCAGACAAACCGACAGCGCTACCAACAAATTATACCTGATTAATTTTCCAAGTCAACCTGTAACCAGTGCGGACTCGCACCGGAATGAACATACATTATACCTGATTAATTTTCCAAGTCAACCTGTAACTGGAGGCTTATTATGGAAAAGGTTATTAAAATTATACCTGATTAATTTTCCAAGTCAACCTGTAACTGTCGAATCTTTTCAACTTCACAACGTAACATTATACCTGATTAATTTTCCAAGTCAACCTGTAACGTTATGTTTCCAAATATTGTATGAAACAGGATTATACCTGATTAATTTTCCAAGTCAACCTGTAACTTCTTTAAATCGTAAGGGCGTACGTGTCCCATTATACCTGATTAATTTTCCAAGTCAACCTGTAACATAGACCTGCGCCGCCCGACATTTGCCGCGATTATACCTGATTAATTTTCCAAGTCAACCTGTAACAAAATCTTTCATACACCGTACCTCAAAGGTATTATACCTGATTAATTTTCCAAGTCAACCTGTAACACTCGGCTTTTACAGAGTGAATATTATTTGATTATACCTGATTAATTTTCCAAGTCAACCTGTAACGTAGAGAAAACTACAAACAACACGCCGTCATTATACCTGATTAATTTTCCAAGTCAACCTGTAACTCAGAGCGGCTTGTGGAAACATTAGCATTTATTATACCTGATTAATTTTCCAAGTCAACCTGTAACAAGAAGATGTAGGAACGTATCGTAATATATATTATACCTGATTAATTTTCCAAGTCAACCTGTAACCTTGACAAATTAGACAGAACGACGCATTATATTATACCTGATTAATTTTCCAAGTCAACCTGTAACAAAAGTTGCGTCCTTTAGGGCGCAACTCGAATTATACCTGATTAATTTTCCAAGTCAACCTGTAACAACGCGGGCTGTGCTTCCACTCGTTCCGGCATTATACCTGATTAATTTTCCAAGTCAACCTGTAACGGAAACCAAACGCTTGGTAGTAGCGATGAATTATACCTGATTAATTTTCCAAGTCAACCTGTAACGACACCCTATCGGTAAAGAACGGCCTATAGATTATACCTGATTAATTTTCCAAGTCAACCTGTAACCTTCATAATATTCTGTACTGCTTTTCCTTAATTATACCTGATTAATTTTCCAAGTCAACCTGTAACAAGTCGAAATTGCTTCAATCCAACCGGCATATTATACCTGATTAATTTTCCAAGTCAACCTGTAACGGTATCTCTTGAAAATATAACGACGTTTGAATTATACCTGATTAATTTTCCAAGTCAACCTGTAACCGCAGGAAAAGGCATATCCGTTGACGGTCAATTATACCTGATTAATTTTCCAAGTCAACCTGTAACAGAGGAATAAATAATGATAAACGGAAATAGATTATACCTGATTAATTTTCCAAGTCAACCTGTAACTAAAAGAATTGCAAAAGACGGCGGATGCCCATTATACCTGATTAATTTTCCAAGTCAACCTGTAACTTCACCTTCAAAAATCTCTGAAACTCTAAAATTATACCTGATTAATTTTCCAAGTCAACCTGTAACTGGTGTGTGGTTACAGGAAAAAGCAGGAAAATTATACCTGATTAATTTTCCAAGTCAACCTGTAACACAGTAGCCGAACCAGACAACGGCAACGAGATTATACCTGATTAATTTTCCAAGTCAACCTGTAACCGACAGTGAACGTATAGGTCTCGCGCTTAAATTATACCTGATTAATTTTCCAAGTCAACCTGTAACCGCGACTGTAGCGTCTTGGTTACGATACGGATTATACCTGATTAATTTTCCAAGTCAACCTGTAACCGACAGTGAACGTATAGGTCTCGCGCTTAAATTATACCTGATTAATTTTCCAAGTCAACCTGTAACCGCGACTGTAGCGTCTTGGTTACGATACGGATTATACCTGATTAATTTTCCAAGTCAACCTGTAACAACAAAAAGGACGAGGGGCTTTTGACCGGCATTATACCTGATTAATTTTCCAAGTCAACCTGTAACAGTGTCGTATCTATCGTTGCCATATCTTACATTATACCTGATTAATTTTCCAAGTCAACCTGTAACGTTTGATTACTGGCATTTAGGCCGTAAGTTATTATACCTGATTAATTTTCCAAGTCAACCTGTAACAAATCGGAAACGAATTCGATTTTCGCCCGCATTATACCTGATTAATTTTCCAAGTCAACCTGTAACATTAAGGGTGCGACCGATTTTAAGGGCTTGGAAGGCGATATAAAAGCACTTGTCTATGTAAGTGAAAAAAGCGATTTTTCGACCTTTGTGCATGAAGCCGCCCACGTAGCGCGGCGCACTATGCAAGGAGAGCTTTTACAGCAGGCGGAAAAAGCCTTTGGTGTAACAGACGGCAAATGGACGCGCGAAACGGAAGAGCGGTTTGCACGCGGTTTTGAGCAATACCTGAAAGAGGGAAAGGCACCGAGTGCGGAATTAAAAAACATATTCCAAAAGGCGGCAGAATTTTTGGCGCGTATATACAAGAGCTTAAAAGAGCTGGTACATATAAACGATGATATACGCGCAGTGTATGATGAGCTTTTGGGCGTACAAGGCGGCGCATTACGGCAGGCGGAGCAGAATATACAAGAGGCGGAAAGCGCGAAAAGGGCAAAACAAAATACGAGCGGAAAATACGCAAGCGCTGAAAGTTACGAGCAAAACAGAATTGTCGAAACAGCGGAAGATAAGGCGCTTGATAACGCCGCATTAAAAGATAAATACATGAACTATGCTAAAGCGCATTTTCAGGGGAACAGCTATCATAATATCGATACCGATACGGATATAAGGGTATCGCGGGATATTTTAGGAGAATGGAAATCCAAAACAAAGACCCGCGAGCAAATACTTTCCATGCAAATACTTGATAAATTGATTGAATCAGCAGTAGAAACAAATGCGGTTGATGACAAAGAAAATCGTCGTAACATAGAAAGTGTAAAATATTTTGAAACGGGTTTAAGCGTAGAAGATAAAACCTACAAGGCACATTTAACTGCTCGAAAGGTACAAGATAGTACGACTAAAGCATATCATTATTATTTGGAAGACATATCGCTTGAGGATATGGTACTGGACAGGATAAAAGAAGAAGCCGCACTCAGGGCTAACGCCAGTTCAAAAGAAGTGAACGTCCCTTTATTGCACGGCTCCATTACTGATACTATAGCACAACAAGACGATGAGGTCAACAGCGAAAAAACGGTGTATGAACAAGCGCAGGATGCGTACAATGCCGCGGGTAAAGCGGTACAGGAGATGAGGCCGTTCAGTGATGAGCAGTTGAAAGATATGCTGTTTCAGGCGGCAGTAGAGAGTATTGAAGACGGTAAACAAATAAATCGCAATAATTTTTATACATCAAGTTATGCGGATTGGCACGAAGTAACGAATGCGCCGGATCGGAAGCCCGATTTCAAAAGCCGTTCCGGCTCCGAATATTGGTATTCGGACGAGGGTGTATATAGGAGAAGTGACCACTGGGGAAATGTAGCATCATGTAAATGGCCTTTGGACGGGCAACAAATACAAGGTACGGTAAAAGTCGGTTTCAGCACATGGGGCGATTTTTACGATATGACTAGACCTTTTAAGAGTGCGCAGGACGGTGTTTATAACCGTTATACCGTTATTGCAAAGGGATATAACTTTGATTTTGAAGCACAAAGACGCAGTGATATTGAATTTGCAAAAAAAATGATAGCCGAAGAACAAGATGAATATATGCGGCAACGTTGGCAAGAAGACCTTGCTTTATACGAAAGTCTTAGTGAAGATGATTTTAATGCGTTTGAGCAAGAGCCGTGGGATACATTACTTTTTCAAACAGAAGTCGTAACGGAAGAACAGCAGGAGTTTGCGCAAGCCGCCAGTAAGTACCGAGCCGATATTGCGCGCTATTTTGCACGGCAAATGAAGAGCCATGAAAGTATAACAGTGTGCAAAAAGACCCCTGCAATACTGCGCGCTGTGGGTTTTGCTGATAAGCCGATAACGATAACGGGGGCAAGCCTTACACATATCACGAACAAACATAAGGCTATAACGCAGGAATTATTAAATACTTTACCCGAACAGCTGCTTGACCCTGTAGCGGTGTTTAAGTCGCAAAAAGAAGATAAGCCTAACAGTCGCTTAATATTTACCGAGCACTTTGTACGCGGAAAACCGGTTGTCGTAGCTATTGAAATGAACCACAAAGATAAGCATATCCAAATGAATTCCATACGAAGCGTGTATGAAAGAGATGTGTATTCAAAAAAAGGTTTGAATATTTTACAGGAAAACTTTATAGATGCGGGGCGTTTATTATATATAGACGACAAAAGGGCTGATAAATGGAGCGCAATCACCGGGGTATCATTCCCCTTAGAGGCATTCTCCAAGCTCAACCCTTCTACCGACAGTATCGGAGAAAAAGCGGAATCTGTCAAGCCTTTTTTAACCAAAAGCGACATTATCGGCGAAAATCCTGAAGCGCTGTATTTTCAAACGGAAGCAGATTTTTACGAAGAAAGTACGCAGGCAATCAATAAAGAGGTGCTGGAGCATGACGTTGAAAAGATTGTTATCGGAAAAGAGCCGCGAGAACTTTCGAGTTTTTTCTATACCGGCAGCGAACAGCCTTTTCTTCTTCTCTTGAGGTTATTTTATCGTTGTGGTATGCTTTGCCTATGAAACGTGTATATATAATGCTGCTTATATCCCTGCTTTTTATCCTTGCAGGCTGTTCCGGAAAAATGGGCTACGGGGTAGTTCTTTGGTCGATTCCCGAACATAATTTGCACGACGGCGACATCGTTCCCGTTTATGTGCGTTCGAATATAGGCAAGGTATATATAATCGGTATTCCCGGCTCAAAGGAAAAACTCGAAGTTCCCCTTTGGCAGATAAGCGAGCCTGAATCGAAACGAACGGCACAAAAAACCGCTTCGTATTATGCCGAATACCGCCGGCACTATGCACGTGCGGCATTGGACGGTCTTCCGATACGTGCCGAACCCGTAAATACGGCAAAGCAAGTATACCGTCTGCGTCACAACGAAGTGATAAAGATTCTGTACAAGGGTGAAGGCCAAGCCGTTATGATGGGTAAAACCCCTCTTGAAGGCGAATGGCTTCGGGTACTCACTGCTGACGGCTCACGCGGCTGGTGCTTTTCCTACAACCTCCGCCTCTTTGACGAAACAAAGACCGACGCGGGTATAGCGGAAGAAATCGAAGAAAAAGACGCCGTATTGGAAAAAGTGCTTGCGAAGCGCTGGGTACCCGACTTTTACAAGGGAATTATCGACAGCGGAAAAATCGACTTGGAACGTATTAAACCGGAATACGGATTTGATACGGGCAGCGAAAGCGGCTTTGTAAGCATTTCCTTAGAAGGTCTAAGCACAAGCGAAGAATTTCAAGGAGCAAAAAAAACGGGTATAAACACCTATACTTTTACACAAACTCCCTTTACGATGACTGTTCAATCGGAAGACACGATTGTCGTTCAGTATGTCGGAAAAAACGGCCTGCCGGTTTCATACGGCTTTGTCAGTTTGGAAAAAAGCGGCATACCCCAGTTTTTATCTTTAAACCGGCTGACGGAAAATGATATTCCCAGGGAAAACGATATTCCCACGGAAACCGATACGTCTTTTACGCCTGCTGCCGATGAAGATTCGGACACGGAACAAAAAAGTACGGCCCAATTTATAAACGAATTGATTGCCTACGAACGCGGTCGGCGATTGCGCCAATATTCAACTCTCGTATCCTACGGACCGGTTTTTGTCAGTTCGAACTACGGAACCTTAACGCTTAACGAAGATCAAAGTTTTACGTGGACCGGGTTCCGTCTTTTACTGAATTCCGGCATTCTTCCGCAGTCGTTGAGCAGGTCGAATACGGGACGCGGCAGCGCTTCCATAAAATACTTTATTGCAGGCGAACTTGAGCGCCAATTCGACGGAGTGTTAACTTTTTCTTTTACGGGTGCGGACGCGGAAGTAAGCTTTTTGTATAAAATGGAAGAAACGGGGTTACGCTTGGAAAATATCGCAAACGGTTCGGTCAAAAAAAGTACGGTTAACAACAGAAGCATCAACCCGCTTGTTTTGTTTTTTGCAAAGCGGTAAAAGCCATGTCTTTTTTACAATTATCGGGCATCGGTTTAAAATTCGGAGAGCGTGAAATCTTAAAAAACGTTACGCTGAATTTACGTAAACAAAGCAGAGCCGCCCTTGCAGGTGCAAACGGCTGCGGAAAAACAACGCTTATGAAAATTGCCGCCGGCTTGAGCGATGCCGATTCGGGAGACAGAACGGTTCAAAAAAATTGCCGCATTGTCTATTTGCCGCAATCGGGTATCGTTCACAAAGGAACAAACCTGCGCGAAGAAGCGGATAAAGCTTTCGGTGAAGGTTACCGCCTGTATGAAGAAATGGAAAAAATCGCGGAACGCTTAAAAACCGTTACCGACGAAAAATCTCAAGCGCCGCTTTTGGAGCGTTATCAGGAAATCGCCGATTTTTTAAACGATTCGAAGTGGTATTACCGCAATACGCAAATCGAACAAGTGCTTGCCGGCTTGGGGTTTTCACAAAGCGATTTTACAAAACCCGTTGAAGAATTTTCCGGCGGCTGGCAAATGAGAATCGCCTTGGCAAAGGCATTGCTGCAAAACCCGGATATTTTGCTTTTAGACGAACCGACCAACTATTTGGATATAGAAGCGCGAACTTGGCTTGAAGAATTTTTACTGAATTTTTCAGGCGGTTTTTTGCTTGTAAGTCACGACCGCTATTTTTTAGATACCTGCGTAAACGAAGTTTACGAACTTTTTAATGCCGAACTTCACCGTTATGCGGGCAACTTCAGTGCATACGAAAAAATCCGCAAAAGCGAAATGGAAGGGATCGTTGCACGCTATGAACTTCAGCAGGAAAAAATCCGCAAAACCGAAGAATTTATCCGCCGCTTCAGATACAATGCCGCAAAGGCCGCCCAAGTGCAGGAGCGCATAAAACAATTGGAAAAAACCGAGCTTATCGAAATCCCCGAAGCTTTAAAAAAAATCCGCTTTGCTTTTCCGCCGGCTCCGCATTCCGGCCGCATCGTTTTGAACCTCGAAAAAATCGGCAAAACCTATACGGGAGTGCGTAAAAACGGCGAAACCTTTGCCCACACCGTTTTACAAAACATCGATCTTACCGTAGAAAAAGGAGAACGCATAGTCGTTACCGGATGCAACGGGGCGGGAAAAACAACTTTGCTGCGTATTCTTGCGCAGGAAGATGCGGCATATGACGGAAATCTTGCTTTGGGCGCCAATGTAAGTATCGGTTATTTCAGTCAAGACAACGCCGAAACGCTTAAAGGCGATTTTTCCGTTATCGATATGCTCGAAGCGGAAGCGCCGACCGCCCTTGTTCCCAAATTGCGCGATATGCTCGCGGCCTTTTTGTTCCGCGGCGACGATATTTATAAATCGGTGAACGTTCTTTCCGGCGGAGAAAAAAGCCGTCTTGCCCTTTTACGCTTGTTGCTGCGTCCCGTAAACTTATTGATTCTCGACGAACCGACAAACCACTTGGACATTCATTCAAAGGATGCGCTGTTACATGCACTTGAAAGCTTCGGCGGCACGGTTGTTTTTATTTCGCACGACAGAAGTTTTACCCAAAGCCTGGCGACGCGTATTTTGGAATTGGACGGCGGCCGATACAGCCTTTATCCGGGGCCCTACGATTATTATATGGAACAGCGTGCAAAGCGGAATCTTTTTATGCAAGACGAAAACGTGCATACGCAAGAGCCTGCGCCTAAAATCGATTTTTCTTCAAAAGGGGCTTTGCAGCATACCGTTTTTGAACAAGCGGCCGGCGGTATCGAAAATGTCGGTTCTTTATCCGCAGCGCTTGCCGCTCCCGCCGT
Organism: Treponema sp. OMZ 840; assembly: GCF_050937815.1. NCBI lineage: Bacteria > Pseudomonadati > Spirochaetota > Spirochaetia > Treponematales > Treponemataceae > Treponema > Treponema sp. OMZ 840. The sequence continues at coordinate 62,242 of NZ_JACDIJ010000003.1, read as the reverse complement.
TCCGCTCAGTTATGAAGAACAAAAAAAACTGCAAGCTGCACGGCGCAAGCTCGAAAAAGAAGAAAAGCGCCTTATGGATGAAATTACTCAAAAAGAAGAGCGCAAAGCGGAATTCGAAGCCGAACTTGCAAAGCCCGAAATCTATTCGGACGTACAAAAAAGCCGCGCCGTACAAAATCATATAGAAAAACTTTCATCGGAATTGGACGTTTTAAACTCCGAATGGGAAAAAGCGCTGCACAAACTTGAAACCTTTTTAAATCGTTAAAAGTCGTATATACTGCCGTGATTATGCATAGATGCCGTATTTTTGCTCTAAAATCGAATAAAAGGCGTTTTTTATGCATAAAAATGGCTAAATTTTGTATATTTATGCAAAATTTTATTGACAATATTTCTGTAATACTCTATACTGCCGATTATCAGGAGGATTGCTATGAAAAAAACTGCACTTATGCTCGCGGTATGTTCTGTGTTTTCCGTAGTCCTTTTTGCAAACGGAAATAGTGAAAAAAACGCCGTTAAGTCGGCTGCCGACTTAAAAGGTAAGCGTATAGGCGTACAAGCGGGAACAACCGGCGAACTCTATGTACAGGAAAATTATCCGAGCGCAAAAATCGCTTCTTTCAAATCGGTTATCGATGCCGCTATGGATTTAAAAACCGGCGCCCTCGATGCAGTCGTATTGGACGAACTTCCGGCAAAAGAGATTGTTGCAAAAAACAGCAGCTTAATGATTTTAGATACCTATTTGTCTGAAGAAGAATATGCGATTGCCGTAAAAAAAGGAAATAAAGCTTTATTGGATTCAATCAATAAAACGATAGAAACCATGAAAAAAGACGGCAGCTATAATAAGCTTATCGATGCTTTTATGCCTGCCGACGGGAAAATCAAAATTCCCGCACCGCCTTCAAATCCCGCACAGGGCAAAACCGTAAAGCTCGGTACGGAATCGGCTTTTCCGCCCTTTGAATATGTGGAGGGTAACGAATTGGTCGGCTTCGATATAACGCTGAGTCATTATATCGCAAAAACGTATCAGGCAAAGCTTGAAACGGTCGATATGGCCTTCGACAGCCTTATTCCCGCCTTGGCGTCCGGTGCGATAGATTTTATTGCGGCGGGTATGACCGTTACCGAAGAACGGAAAAAGAATGTGGATTTTTCCATCCCCTATTATAAAACCGGATTGGTTATTATGGTAAAAAAATAAGACAGCCGCCGATTTTGTTAAAAACATAATCGGCATTTGCCAAACTTACAGATTAATCAGGAGGTATAGTATGAAAAAAATTGTAAGTGTATGTGTTGTAATGTTTTTTGTGTCCGCCCTTGTGTTTGCCGGCGGAAGTAAAGAAAAGGTGACGATTGCGTCGGCGGCCGATTTGGAAGGAAAAAAAGTCGGCGTGCAGGCGGGAACAACCGGTGAACTTTATGTACAGGAAAACTATTCCGATGTCAAACTCGTTTCTTTTAAATCGGGTATAGATGCGGCCTTGGATTTGAAAAACGGCGCCCTTGATGCGGTTGTGTTGGATGAACTTCCGGCAAAAGAAATCGTTTCAAAAAATCCGTCATTAATGATTGTAACCGACAAATTTGCAAAAGAAGAGTATGCGATTGCCGTAAAAAAAGGAAATAAAGTTTTATTGGATTCCATCAACGGTACCATTCAAACGCTTAAATCAAACGGCGGTTACGAAAAATTGATTGCGGCCTTTATGCCCGCAGACGGAAAAATTAAAATTCCGCCCGTCCTTACCGGCAGCGCACAGGGCAAAACCGTAAAATTGGGAACCAACGCCGCGTTTCCTCCCTTTGAATATGTGGAAGGAACGGAAATAGTCGGCTTTGACATTACAATGGGACAATATATTGCAAAAAACTTCAATGCAAAATTGGAAGTGGTTGACATGGCCTTCGACAGCCTTATTCCGGCTCTTTCGTCGGGTGCAATAGACTTTATTGCTGCGGGTATGTCGGTTACCGAAGAGCGGAAAAAGAATGTGGACTTTTCCGAGCCTTATTTTGCATCCGAACAAGTTATCATCATTAAAAAATAAAACAATGTGAACATACGCAACGGGTTTGTCCGAATCGGGCAACCCGATTCGTATTTTTGGAGGTAAACGGTGTTTCAGTCCGTCTATGATACGATAATTGCCGCTGACCGTTGGAAGCTGCTGATTCGGGGTTTGGGAACGACTATGTACATATCCCTGTGTTCCATTATAATCGGTACCGTATTGGGTTGTGTTTTTGCCCTTTTTAAAATATCCGAAAAACGCTTTTTGCGCGGTGTGGGAGAGTTGTATACAACCGTTATCCGGGGAATTCCGCTGGCAACCCAGCTTATGATTTTTTACTTTGTTATCTTTGCCCCCCTCGGCTTAAACAGATTAACGGTCGCCGTCCTTGCATACGGTATAAACTCCGGCGCATATTGTACCGAGTTGTTTCGTGCGGGCATACAGGGAGTGGATATCGGCCAAACGGAAGCGGGCCGTTCGCTCGGCTTATCGAGAAGACAAACCCTTTTAAAAATCGTGTTTCCTCAGGCGGCAAAGGCTGCCCTTCCGGCTTATACGAGTGAGTTTATTGTTCTTATAAAAGAAACGGCTGTTGCAAGTTTTATAGCGGTTACCGATTTGACAAAGGCCGGCGATATGATTCGCAATGCAACCTACAATGCGTGGATTCCGCTTTTATCGGTGGGTTTGCTGTATTTGATTATAACCCTCGGATTGACAAAATTCTTTTCGATTTTTGAAAAAAGGCTGGCGCAAAGTGATAGAGGTTAAAAACTTAAAAAAGCAATTCGGCGATTTGAACGTTTTAAACGGCATTACCGAAACAATCGAAAAAGGCGAAAAAATCGTCATTATCGGGCCTTCCGGTTCCGGCAAAAGTACGTTTTTGCGCTGCCTTAATTTACTTGAAAAACCGACAAGCGGCAGCATCCTTTTTGAAGGGATTGAATTAACCGATAAAAAAATCGATATAGACAAGGTCAGACGCAAAATGGGAATGGTGTTTCAACATTTTAACCTTTTTCCGCACTTAACCGTTTTGCAAAACATTATGCTCGCTCCCGTTACGCAAAAGCTTGCAACGAAAGAAGAAGCGCGCGCAAAGGCCCTTTCTCTTTTAAAACGCATCGGCTTGGAAGATAAGGCGGAGGTCTATCCTTCGCAAATTTCAGGCGGTCAAAAGCAAAGAATTGCAATTGTGCGTTCTTTGGCGATGGGCCCGGACGTTATGCTTTTCGACGAACCTACAAGCGCCCTCGATCCGGAAATGGTCGGCGAAGTGCTTTCGCTTATGCGGGAGCTTGCCGCCGAAGGTATGACTATGGCGGTTGTAACTCATGAAATGGGCTTTGCGCGCGAAGTTGCCGATAAAATCCTTTTTATGGATGAAGGCGTTGTTGCCGAAAAGGGTACGCCGGACGAAATATTCAATCATCCGCAAAACAAGCGCTTACAGCAATTTTTACAAAAGGTTTTGTAACCGGAATTATCCGAAAGGACAAGTCCGGCGGCTCGGTAAGTCTTCCGGCGGAGCCGCCAAGCGGTTTAGCGGGGGCGGCGCAAAAGGGCTTGTTTAAAAACCGCCATATCGACGCTTCCGTCTTCGCGGCACAAGCCGCCGTTTCCTTTTAAGGGTGCGTTTCCCAAATCCAAATCGAAGGCGCGCCGCCCGATATGTTCGGGATAATGGGCGTCCGAAGAAGTGGTAAGCGGATAGCCCAGTGTGTCGATTCCTTGTGGCGGCAGCCGTACAAGTTCCAAGGCGTCCCAATCGCCCTTAGGTATAAAGCCCAGTTGGCTGACCATCGAAAACGCCGGACGCTCGGCATGGGCGGGAATAACGGCGCCTCCAAGCTCATGTACGCGCAATGCCAGCTCGTCTATGCTCAGTTCGGCAGACACAATCAAAAAAGCGTCCACTTCCCCGATAATATCGTCGTTTTCATCCACATACACCTGGTCGCCGCTTTTTTCGGGATTAAAGGGCATGTGCGGCATTAAGCCGTATATTTCCTCCCCGAAGGCAAGGGCGGTATCGAGTTCGGAAAAAAGACAAAGCACATGTACTTCTTCCGTTGTCTGTGCTTCCATACCGTACAAGGCTGCAATGCCTTCTTTTTTACAATGGTAAGCAAAGGCGGGGCAATTTAAAGCCGTGTTGTGATCGGTAAGGGCTGCAAGGGCGATGCCTCTTTGTTTAAGGGTTTGTACGATTAAAGAAGGCGACATGGACAAATCGCCGCAGGGAGAAAGGCATGAATGAAGATGTAAGTCCGCCTTTATAATCATGGATAAAGCAATGCGTACAGGCTTCCTGCAATTTCGAATTGATTTTTATCCGAAACAAAGACGGCTATGCCCTCGTCTTTTGCAGCTTCAAGCATATCCTCGGCGGCGGGGCGGCTGTTGCAAATAATAATTGCAGGCGATTCTTTTAAAGAAGCTACCGCTATCGTATTTTTATGCGCTTGAATCGTAATCAACACTGCCCCGTCGGGAGCATTGCCCATAACGTCGCTGAGTAAGTCTCCCGCATAAGCGGTTAAAACTTCCGTGTCGTTGTACGGCTCAAACAGGGCGCGCACACCGAGTTTTTCCGCCATTTCACTGAGTTTCATCGGCTGCCTCCAAATTAAATAAAGCTTGAATGGTCGTACCTTTACCGACTTCGGATTGAATCGAAAAGTCGTCCGACACCCGTTTTGTATTCGGCAATCCCATACCGGCTCCGAAGCCGAACGCGCGCACCTTATCGGTTGCTGTGGAAAATCCCTCGCACAGCGCTTTTTCGATGTCGGGGATTCCCGGACCGAAATCGACCGCTTCTATAACCAATTTACTGCTTGTAATATAATAGCGCATAATACCGCCGCTGGAATGCACTACTTGATTTATTTCCAACTCATAGCTTGCAATGCCGATACGGCGTGCAACAGCAGGATGTATGCCCATAGAACGCAAGAGCTTTTTTATTTCGGTTGACGCCTGTCCTGCCGTTTCAAAGTTAAAAGGTTCGGTTTTAAATTCAAGTACGCGGTTCGGGGCTTTTTTAAGAGCGTCCTGCGTACCCTGTTCCAAGCGCTCGACCTCTTTATTCATTGCAACAAGAAGAGCTTCAATAACATCCGAGGCGGTAACGATGCCGGTTAATTTGTTTTCGGTGTTCAATACGGGAAACCGGCCGAACTTGTATTTATTAAAATACGAAACCGCAAAAGATATGGGCATGTTTTCCTGCAGTACAATCGTGTTTGTCGTCATATGTTTTTCGCAAGCTTCATCGATAGTGCCCTTGTCAAAGGCGTTTACGATATCGTCCATAGACACAATGCCCGCAAGCCCCGTCGCCGCCACAACGGGAAGCCCCGTAATGCGTTTTTGCTTCATAAGCAGTTGAATTTCGCGCATAGTCGTTTCGGGTGAAGCGGTAACTACATCGGTTGTCATAACATCTTTTATTTTCAGTTTGAATAAAAGCTCAATGACGGCTTCCGGAGAAGAGTCTGTATTTAAAGGTATTGCTTGCATACGGTAAGTATAAATGCGGATGTAAAAAAAAACAAGGTTTAATTGTTTAATACATACTTTTCTATAAAGCGGGCAACGCCGTCTTCGTCATTTGTGTACTCGCTGATACAGGTTGCGGCGTCTTTTATCGCCTGAATACCGTTTTTCATTGCGACGCTCGTACCTGCACGGCGTATCATTGATTCATCGTTCATAGCATCCCCGAACGCCATCGTTTCGCTTTGAGCAATTCCCAAATGCTCGGCAAGCCACAAAAGAGCTTCTCCCTTTCCGGTATTTTTAGGCATTACTTCAAGGAAATAGGGCTTGCTTGTAAATATAACGCAGCGATCTCCTATCTCTTTTTGCAATTCGGCTTGCAATGCGGCAAGTTCGGCCGGTTCGCCGGGAATAACCGTTTTGGGATGTCCCTGCAAAAGAAATTCTTCAAACAGAGGAATAATTTTTTGTTTTAAGCCGCTGAGCTTCATGTCCAATTCGGTCCATTTATTCGTATACGGAATATAGATAGTACTTGCATCGTATACTTCGCAGGCTAAAGAACGTTCCAAAGCACGGCGATACACGTGGACTAAAATATCGCCGTCAAGCATGCGGCTGTAAATCGCTTTGCGTTCATGTAAGTCGCTGATTGACGTTCCGTTTTGCGCAATTATATAGCGTCCGCCCTGCGTACCGGCAATGTCGAGCCTGCGTACATAGTTTAAAATGGAATTATCCGTTCTGCCGGAACAAAGGGTAATGTAGATGCCTCTTTGCACGGCTTTTTGCAAAACCGATACGGTATAATCGGAAATAGTTAAATCGTCTTTTAAAAGAGTGTCGTCAAGATCGAGGGCGATTATTTTCGCCGCTATGGAGTTGTGCATATCGGCAATCATAACATTGCATCCGAGAGCTGTCAACCGCCGGAACGGAATACCGAATTCGTTTTTTGCCGAGACGTTTTGCCTGCCTCTTCCTAAGTCCGATATTTTCGGTTATAATAAAATTCCTATGGATATCAGTGTGCAAAAGTCAACGTTAAAGGGAAGGATGGCAATTCCCGGTTCAAAAAGCCACACCGTAAGGGCGGTTATACTTGCAGCCCTTGCCGAAGGCGATTCCGAAATAGCAAACCCTCTTGAAGGACAAGACGGTCTTTCCGCGCTTAGGGCGGTTGAGCGTATCGGCGCACAAACGGAGCGCTGCGGCGGTTTGTGGAAAATACGGGGTGCCGGCGCCGCCTTTTCGCTTCCGGACGGGGAAATAGACGTGGGAAACTCCGGTTCCGTATTGTATTTTTTAAGCCCGATTGCGGCAACCCGCACGGGCCTTTCGATTTTTACCGGAGACGAATCGATTCGAAGCCGTCCCGTACATCATTTGGCGGACGCCCTTATTCAAGCAGGCGCACACGCCCACACCGAAAAAACCGGCGGCACAACACCGCCGCTTTTTATACGCGGGCCTATAAAAGCTTCGCACATTTACACCGACGGACGGCTTTCTCAATACATAAGCGGTTTTATGATGGCCGCCTCCCTTTTGACGGGCACAACCGAAATCGAATTGTCGGATCCGAAAGAAACGCCCTATTTGACTATGACTAAAACGTGGCTTGAAAAACTCGGCGTTCAAGTGAATATGAGCCGTGATTTTAAACATGTTTCGGTAACCGGCCCGAAAAAATGGCGGGGTTTTAAAACTCTGATTCCCTCGGATTGGGAAGCCGCAGCTTTTCCGCTTATCGCCGCTCTTATAAGCGCAGGTACTTTGTGTATCGAAAATATAGACCTTTCCGGCTCGCAATGCGACGGAATTATTGTGCCGATTTTAAAGTCATTCGGCGCCGATATCCGCCTTGATAAATCGAGCGGCAGGCTGACTGTGTGCGGCGGCAGACGTTTGGCGGTTCATTCTTGCAGTATAAAAGCGGCGGACTTTGCCCTTTATGCGGGAAGCGAAGATGCGGCCGCGTTTTTACGCCGCGAAGATGAGCACACGCTCGGCATAAACTGCTCCGCATTTCCCGATGCGGTGTGTGCCCTTGCGGTTATTGCATGTTTTACCGAGGGTACGGTTATTCTTGAAGATATAGGCGTGTGCCGCAGTAAAGAAACCGACCGCATAGCCCTTATGTGCCGCGAATTAAAGGCTTTGGGCGCCGACATCGAAGAAGGACGGGACTTTTTACTTATACGCGGCCGCTCTCCGCTCAACAAAGACGGCTCTCCCAATCCCGATTTTAAGCTTCACGGCGGCACGGCCGAAACGGGTGCCGACCACCGCGTCGCAATGTCCCTTGCATGTTTGGGCTTGGGGCTTCCGTACGGCGAAGTTTTAACGGTAAAGCAGGCCGAATGCTGTGCCGTTTCGTTTCCCGGTTTTATCGAAGCGATGAAAAAAGCCGGTGCCGCATTTGAATACGTAAAGCATGCATAGCCGTGTATTGCCGGCGCTCAATAATGGGGCGGCCTTATATGGGGCAGTGCGCCTTCTTGATTTTCGGCAAGTTCGGCGACTTTTTGCCTCAGCGCTTTGTTTTCGGCGCTTAAAGCGTCCAATCTTTTTTCATGCTCGAGCGTAACTTTTTGCATGCCTTTTATAAAGTCTTCCAAGTACGCCAATTTTATTTCGATATGTGTACAGCGTTCAACAGTTTCATTGTTTTCCATGCTTTTTCCTCTGTTTTATTTTTAACATAGTTTGTTTTAAGCGGTTCCGGACTGTGCAAGGTTTTTAAGCCAATATTCTTTTTTTAACCATAAAGCGGCAATGGTTGTTTTTATCCAATCGGTTGTTTTAATAAGACCGTACATTGCAACCGGTCCGAGTGCCGTATAATAGGTCAGTACATACATACCAGGAAGAACCAAAAAAAGGTTTGTCGTTACGTCGGTAATAACGCCCATAAGCGCATCTCCTCCCGTGCGCGATACGGCAAATTGGCCGTTTAAATAAGCCCACAGAGGCATATAAGCGGCGTTCATTAAAACCATGCTGCGCGTAACGATTTGGGCTTCGGCACTGAGGTTTGCAAATACAAGGGGTATCAAAAAAGTTGTAAAACTGCCGGTAATACCCATAAAAAGCCCGAAAACAAAAGAGCCGCTTAAAAGCCAGTTTTTTTGCATACGCGCTTTTTTCAAATCTCCCGAACCAAGCGTACTTCCCATAATTACGGTTACCGACGTGTGTATGCCGCCGAAACAAATAAAAAAAAGATTTGCAATCGTAAAACCGGCCGACATTCCGGACACGATTTCTGCACCTCCGCGGCTGTTGTACAAGGCGGTAACCACCGATTCGGTCAATATCCAGCTCATATCGGAAGCCAAAATCATTCCCGACTTCGATAAAATCGATAAAAAAAGCGAAAGACGGATTTTAAATATACGGCATAACCGTGAATAAAAAGGCGGTTGTTTTGTACGTAAATACAGGATAAAAAGGAGGGCTTCACACGAGCGCGCAATTATCGTCGCATAAGCCGCACCGGCGGCTTCCAATCGGGGAGCGCCCAAATTACCGTAAATAAAAATCCAGTTAAAAAAGGTATTAATCAGGGTTGCTATAACAGAAAACACAAGGGGCTGGCGCACCTTGCCGATTTCGCGCAAAGAAGTTCCGGCGGACATGGACAATGCCATCGGAATCCATGTAAAGGCGGCAATACGCATATAAACCGCCGCTTCGGCAACGATTTCGGCACTTTGAGTGTTTCCGTGTACCATAAAAGATAAAACGGGACGGGGATTTACATAGCAAAAAATCGTATATAGAGCGGAAAAGAAAACCGTAACGACGATTTTAAAACGAAACGACTGTTTCATCCCTTCGGAGTCTTTTGCGCCGTTATACTGGGACATAAAAATCCCGCCGGATATGCACAATGAGCTTAAAAATATTAAAAATACAAAGTTTATTTGCCCGGCAATATTCACGCCCGACATTTTTATGTCGCCCAAACCGGCAACCATAAAATTATCGATAAGAGAAACCATGCTTTGAATTAAGCTTTGCGCCATAACCGGCAGTGACAAAGCAAGAGCCTTTTTATAAAAAGAGGGAGAACCTAAAATCTCCCGTTTGTGAAATACCGAAGCTTTCATACAGTCATCCTAAAAAAGCCGTCCTGCAATAACGGCACAACTGAAGGCCTAAAGGCCGGGTTAAACAGTACCTTTCAAGCAGATTCCGTATAAAAAAATACGCGAATTAACACTGCTGCTTTGGGGTACTCCCAAACAGCCCCTTATTTCCTTTATACGGGTAAAGCCGCCCTTGTCATAAAATCGATAATCGCAGTCCGTGTCGGTTGCAAGCACAAAGCTTGTTAAATCCCGCTCGGCTGCCCATTCAAAAAAACGCTTTAACAAATGCTTTGCAAGTCCTTGTCCTTGAGCAGCTTTATCCACAAATAAACATAAGATTTCGGAATCGTAATCTATATCGTTAAATAATTTTTTTTGCACAGCTTTGTAATCTCTAAAAGCTTTACGGGCAGTACTGCGTTTTCCGTAACAACCCAAAAGCCACAACATAAAGATTTTTACAAAAAAAAACGTCAACCGTACTTTTTTTTTCATCGCATTCGGCACAGATTGCAAACCGCTGCATTTTATTTCGGCAAATAAAAAAGCCGTACACTTTCCTTTTTGAGCGCCCGTTTTTACAATCGCCGTATCCGTATAATCGCTGTGCAAACGAAACCAATCGATTACAAAACCGTTAAAAAAGCTTATATTTTTCGCATCGGGAAAATACTTATCAAAGCGCCATGTCGGTGCAATAATGCGTTCACAGCTTTTTTTATCGCAGCCTCTGTACGGGCGGAACATATAATTCATAAAGTCTATCATATATCTTTACAATAAAAAACGCTACAGGTATACTAAAGACTATGATAAAAAACCTTTTATTCGATTTAGACGACACCCTCTATTGTTCATCCAGCAGTATCGGACCGAATACTCGTAAGCGGATGATACGTTTTATTGCGCGCTTTTTAAATAAAAGCGAAGAAGAAGTTATGGAAGAACGCAGCCGCAGAGTGCGTTTTTACAGCACGACCTTAGAGTGGATAGTGCGCGAACACGGCTTTTCCGACATCGACTCTTATTTTCGTTTTATACATCCGGACGAAGAAGTAAACGAAATCGAATTCGATCCCGGTTTGCGCCCCCTGCTGGAAAGCTTGAATAAAACTTATCATTTAAGCCTTTTAACCAATTCTCCGGCAATTCACTTTGAAAAGATTCTAAAACATTTAAATGTATACGACTTATTCGACGGTATATACGGTATCGAAGAAAACAAATTTCAAGGAAAACCGGCGCCCCAAGCCTATCTTAATGCCGTAACCGACAAGGGATTTACCGTCGAAAACACCCTGTTTATAGACGACCTGCCCAAATACATAAAAGGCTACAGCGCTTTGGGCGGGAAAGCCGTCCTCATCGACGAAACCGGCCGTTTTGCGCATATGCCCCTTGTCGAGGAAGCTCCCTTTGCTCGATTGAAATCCGTACACGAACTTCCAGCTTTGCTAAAAAAATTACAAGCGGCGGATTCCGCATCCGCCGCAAAAAAAACGGGAGTGCAGGTATAAGGGTGTTTTTTTCAATGATTTTTTACACGGATAAAAAAGGCCGCGGTATTTGGACAATAAACCCCGTTTTTAGAATGTCGATGATATGCATCTTCGTTTTAACCGGTGCCGCCGCCTATATCTTTCCTCGCACCGGCGAGGGCAGTGCTTTGCCTGCCGCCGTCGTTATGCAAACCGTGTGTGTGTTTTTGCCCCTCATCGGCTCCGTTTACCGCGATTGCCTCATTGTGGAAGTGCAAACAAAAACGCTTACATATAAAACGGGCTTTGCTTTTTTTGTAAAAAAACGCATGCTTTCTTTCGAGGAAATCGCTGCGGTTTGTCTTGTGTCCGTTATGCAGGGCAAAAAATCAATTGAAACTCAATGCATCCTTCGTTTAAAAAACGGCGGACCGCCGCTCGACATCGAACACGTTAAAAAAAACGGCCGAAACGCCCTTATGTCCAAAGCCGAAAAAACCGCCGCCCTTATCGGCTGCCCCGTCGAACATATCGGCATATAAACGCTTTACCGCAACAAAGCGCCAGCTTGACAAATTACGTTTTAAGCCGTATATTTAAAACACTGATTAATTTTTCAAGTCAACCTGTTAACAAGGGACATATGTCCCGCAAAATCCTTTTATATTTTTTTCGAAAAATATAAATAGGCATCCGAATGAAAAAAGGAAGCTGCGGCTTCCTTTTTGTTTTTCCGCAATTGCGTAGACTTGTCATAAATCGCAAAATCGGATATACTATACAAAATAAACGGGGTATTAGCTCATCTGGTAGAGCGATTGGTTCGCAATCAATAGGTGGTCGGTTCGAGTCCGATATACTCCAAAATAATTGCTTGTAATGTAAGCATTTACTTTTCTTTTTTACGTCTTAATTGAGGCGAATAAAACGGGCATAATTGATTTGATTTCAGAAAACTTAGGCAAAAAAACAGAACCGGATAAACAGCGTTTTATACAATACGGCACATCGGGAATCGGCACATTGCCCGGAAAGATTCTTATTATTTTACTATTGATAAGCATAAACCTTATTCTGTATGCAACGGAACAGGAAAGCGATTATATTAAGATTAATGATGTTGAATACAAGTTGTTTACAAATCCTATAAATCAATTGCTTCAATTTGAAGATTTTCACAATCAATATATTACGGTCGTCAATACGATAAAAAATTTTTCAGTTTCCTCTGCATGTTGGAGAGGGTATACAGCTTATTTTGAAATAAAAAATGATTTATTATATTTATACGATATAATAGTTCATACCGTTTCTTTGGAGAATATCGGGAACCCCGAAAATAAAGATATATCAATTTATAGCAAGTTATTTGATAGTAAAACATCCTTTTTTTGTGATTTTTATTCCGGTGTTTTAATAATCCCGGCCGGAGAATGTATAAAAGAAATATACAGCGGTTATGATTCTATATATGAAAACTATCTGATAATAAAAATTCATAACGGACAAGTCGTTCAAAAAAAAGAATTTAAATACAACGAATTGGAAGATAGAAAGATGGAAGCATTTAAAAAGTACAAACTGACTGAGAAATATAAAACCGACTTTTCCGAAGCAAAAAAAATATTTACCGTTGTTACTTTTGCCGAAGAACTTGATAATATATTGTATAAATCCGATGAATTATATTTATACGATTATTTTAGTTTTTGAAAAAACGCCGGAATGATTTACGTGCATAGTACAAAAGAAATTGTTGATGATATCAGGAAGTTCCGTTTAAGCATAGTCCGGCCTTGCAATCGGAAAGCCGGAAAAAGAGCTGATAAATGAAAAATAAGGTTTTATTTTTTTTAATTGTGCTTTATGCGGTCAGCGGAATGTATGCCCTTTCGCCCGAAAACGAATATGATTATCTCTATACCGATTTGATGAATTTTTACACGTATGGGTATAAAAAAACGTTTGACGAACGCATTATGAAATCAAACGGAAAAATAAATTTTGCACAAGGCTCTCTTACCGTAACGGGAAATAAAACCGACATCGCAATTCAAGGAAGCGGTTTTTTTAAAGTTTTGGATTCCGAAGGGAATGACTATTATACGCGCTGCGGTAATATTCTTTGGAATACGGATTTTAAGTTGGTCATTAAATGTGCTGACACTATATACTATCTTCCTGCCGAACCGCTTCCCGCCGCCTTTACTTCAATCGAGATAAAAAACGACGGATATATCGTATGTGAATACTTTGAGAGTGAAAAAATAAAAAACAAAAAAACAATAGGCCGGATAATATTGTATGATATTTCAAATAACGATGTGGAATACTATGACGGATATGTAATAAAGACAAAAACAAAACTTACGGAAAATACGCAATCGGCTATACATAACAAATGTCTTGAATTAAGCAATGTTCGGCTTGATGATATTCTTATAAGAATGTTATTTCTTATAGAAAAAATGGACGACAGCCTGATAAAAGGAAAAAAAACAAAAAAATTCTTAATTGAAAAGTTACTTGATATCGACTATAGAAAAAGTATTCTCCGGGAAACTTTTTCTGCAGACGGACAAATGCCGCTATTGCACGTTTCCGCTATGCAGGATTATTTGTCATGCCTTAAAAGAGATTATGAATAAGGTAAGTATGTCGTCTTTTCCCCTTACTCTGCAAAAAATATATTGTAAAGGCGGTCCAAATCTTCGCGAGAAAAATAGTCGATGGTGATGCTTCCGCGCTCGAAATTTCCTTTAAGCGAAACCTTTGTACCGAGCTTTTCTATTAAGTTTTGCTCAAGAAAAACGTAGTCGGCATCGCGCTTGTCGGCGGGTTTTGCCGTTTTTTTTGCCGAAGCTTTTTTACCCTCATTCATTTCAGCGGCAAGCTCTTCGGCTTCACGGACGGATATGCCGTCCTCGATGATACGCTTAAACAGTTTGTCGCGCGAGGAGATGTCGTTGACCGATAAAACCGCACGGGCGTGTCCTGCAGAAAGGGTACCCGCCGAAAGGGCGTCCTGCATGTGTTCGGGAAGCTTTAAAAGGCGAAGGGCGTTTGCAACGGTCGAGCGGTTTTTACCGACGCGGCGGGCCGTTTCTTCCTGGTTTAAGTTGCCCAGCTCCATAAGTTTATAGTAGGCTTTTGCTTCTTCGAGCGGGTTTAAATCTTCGCGCTGAATGTTTTCGATGAGGGCGACTTCAAGTTTTTTGGTATCCGAAAATTTTTGAATACGCACGGGAACTTCTTTAAGCCCCGCCATACGGGCCGCCCGTGTGCGCCGCTCGCCTGCAATAATATAATAAAAACCGCCTTCGGCTTGCTCGACGAGGATGGGCTGAATAATGCCGTGCTCTTTTACGGAAGCGGCCAAATCTTTTAGGGCTTCTTCATCGAATTCGCGGCGGGGCTGATGCGGGTTCGGCTGTAATAAGTCGACGGGAATAAAAATATCGGCGGATTTTAAGCCGCCCGTTTTTTGATCGGCGAAAACATTATTTTTTTGTTCGTTCTTTTGTCCGTTTTTTTGTAAAGATGCGGATGTGCCGCCGCTTGCAAAAGATTCGCCGGCTTCCGATTCCGCCTGCGGCAAAAGGGCGTCAAGGCCCTTGCCCAAACCGCCCTTAGCCACGACTCACCACCTCTTCGGCAAGTTTTTCATAGCTGCGGGCGCCGATACAGGACGGGTCATAAAGACAAATCGGCTTACCGTGCGAAGGCGCTTCGGAAAGCCGTACATTACGCGGAATAATCGTTGCAAATACCGAATCCTTAAAATACGCTTTTACCTGCGTAACTACATCGTTTGCAAGACGGGTGCGTGAATCGTACATTGTAAAAAATATACCGCCGATTTCCAAATTCGGATTGATGGATTTTTGCACTTTTTTTACCGTTTGCAGCAAAAGGGATATTCCTTCCAAGGCGAAATATTCGCACTGCATGGGAATAAGTACGGAATCGGCCGCAGCAAGACCGTTTAGAGTTAAAAGTCCCAACGAGGGCGGGCAGTCTATCAAAATATAATCATAGAGAGGTAAAAGCGGCGTTAAAGCTTTTTTCAAAAAAAATTCGCGCTCGGCTTGATCGACAAGTTCTATCGCCGCACCCGACAAATCGATTGAAGCCGCAACGGCATCCAGGTTAATAACTTCGGTATGACGGACGGTTTGTTCGTAGGTCGATAAACCCGCCATCAATTCGTATATCGTGGGCTTTTCTTTCGAAATACCTACACCCGAAGACATGTTTCCCTGTGAGTCAAAATCAACTAAAAGAACTTTTTTACCGGCAGCCGCCATATATGCACCGATATTAATAGCCGACGTGGTTTTCCCGACGCCGCCTTTTTGGTTTACAAAAACATAGACCTTTGCCATATCTATAGTATATCATTTTTTTAATAAAAAGTATATATTAGTATGAGGATAATACAAGGAGAATTTATGCAGGAACACTATCTGAAAGACCTCCGTCTAAAAGGCGGCCATATACACGAAACGTCCTTTATCGCATGGAACGCGCATGTAAGCGGAAATGTCGAATTGGCGGAAAATACATCGGTATGGTTTTCCGCAACGGTCCGCGCCGATATGGCTGCAATAAAAATCGGCAAAAACAGCAATATTCAAGACAATGCGGTTGTCCATGTGGATGAACATATTCCCTGCATTATCGGCGAAAACGTAACGGTCGGGCACGGTGCAATCCTTCATTCATGCACCGTAGAAAACGGCTGTACGGTCGGCATGGGTGCGATTATTTTAAACGAAGCCCATATCGGAAAAAATTCGATGGTCGGCGCGGGTGCTTTGGTAACGCCGGGAAAATCGTTTCCGGCAGGGAGCTTGATTATAGGCTCTCCTGCAAAGGCTGTCCGCGATTTGCGCCCCGAAGAAATCGAAGCGATGAAAAAAAACTGCGAAAATTATGTCACTCATGCCCGTGAAGAAAAAAAACGGGAAGAGGATAAACGATGACCCTGCAAACTCTGATTGAAAATTTGCCGGCAAATATTGTATACCTTCCGCCCGAAGCACATAAAATCGAATTTACTGAAGTAATTGCCGGGGATTTGATGAGCGATATTTTAGTGTCGCAAAAAGATCAATACTTGCTCGTTACGGGGCTTGCAACCGAACAGGCAATCAGAACGGCAGACGTTTCCGGGGCTGCGGCGGTGCTTTTGGCAAACGATAAGCTTCCGTCGCTGAAAATGAAAGAGCTTGCCGAAGACTGCGGCATTCCGCTTTTGGCAACCGCGCTGCCTCTTTATGAAGCATGCGCTGCTATTTGTAAGCTTATGATGTTTGCATAGTGATGATTACGGATATATCGGACATACTGAACGGCTGTACCGCTCTTGTTTTATCGAACCCTTTAAAAAAGGGAAACTGCGCGGGTATTGCCGATTGTATAAAAGTGCGCATACGCAAAATACCCGGCGAACGTTTTTTTGCCGAGTTTTTTACTCAAACGCAGGTTTTTCACCGAACTTTCAAAACCGAAGACTTCCGTCTTTTTGCACAAACCCTTCCCCATACCGACGATACGTTATGGCGCCAATGCCTGATTATAAGCGATAAAAAAGAAATCAGGGTGCTGACGAACAAAAGGGGCAAAAGTACCGTGCTGACAAAATTAAAGCCGGATAACGGAGAAAATGCATTCGGTTTTAATCGGCAAAAAAATTACATTATCGCCGAAAACCGCCCCGTACCTTTTTTAACGGCTTTGGGCATTATGAATGCCGACGGTAAAGTGCTTGCAAAAAAATATGCAAAATTCCGCCAAATCAACCGTTTTTTGGAATATATTGACGACGTCCTTTCCGATTTGACGGCGGACGGGGCGGGAACGGAGCGCCCGCTTAATATCACTGACTTCGGCTGCGGAAAGTCATACCTTACCTTTGCCGTCTATCATTTTTTAACCGCAATAAAGGGCTTGCAGGCACATATTATCGGCTTGGATTTAAAGGCCGGCGTTATCGAAGACTGCCGCACCTTGGCCGAAACATTGGGCTTGTGCGGCTTGGACTTTAAAGTGCAGGACGTCCGCACGTACAAAGTTTCCGACGAAAAACCCGTCGATATGGTTATTTCCTTACATGCATGCGATACCGCCACCGATTATGCCCTTGCATTCGCCCTTACACACGGCGCCCGCATTATCCTCTGTGCTCCCTGCTGTCAGCACGAATTGAACGCACATATCGACTTGGGCGAAACCGGCCGGCCGTTCACAGCTCTTATGCACTACGGCATTATAAAAGAACGTTTTTCCGCCCTTGCAACCGATGTTATGCGCGCCGAATTGGTAAAAAAGAGAGGCTATGCCGTTGATATTTGCGAATTCATCGACACGGAACACACGGCAAAAAATCTTCTTATACGCGCGGTCCGCCGCACCAAAAGCTCCAGTCCGAATGTACGGCAGGACGGCTCCTACGAGGATTTGTGCCGCGCCCTCGGTGCGCGCATTACGCTTGAAAAACTGATTGCATACTTATAAAATAGCTATATTCGGAAAAAAATAATCGGGAGAAATAAAATGAATGTTATGCTTATAGGTTCCGGCGGCCGCGAGCATGCGCTGTGCTGGGCACTTGCAAAAAGCGATAAAACCGCAAAAATCGTATGCGTTCCGGGCAATGCCGGAACGGCTGCGGAAGCGAAAACTGTAAATGTCAAGCTGCCGTCGGGCATTTCGCCGGAACCCGGCAGTATCGATTTTTTTGTTAAAACCGCCGGCGAACACAAAATCGATTTTGTGCTTGTCGGCCCGGAAGCTCCCCTGTGTGCGGGGCTTGCCGACGCTTTATGGGAAAAAGGAATTCCCGTTGTCGGACCGAAAAAAGATGCCGCCGAACTTGAAGGCAGTAAAGATTTTGCAAAAAACTTTATGAAAAAATACGGCATTGCTTGTGCCGACAGCATTACCGTAACCGAAGCGGCACAAGCGGAATCATATATAAAAACAAAGGGTGCTCCGATTGTTATAAAGGCCGACGGTTTGGCTGCAGGCAAGGGGGTTGTCGTCGCCGCAACAAGGGAAGTAGCTTTAAAAGCGGTTAACGATTTTATGAAAGCCGGAACACTCGGACAAGCGGGCAAAAAACTTGTTTTGGAAGAATATTTACAGGGAAGCGAAATATCCGTTTTGGCGGCAGTTTCGGTTTCTCCGGAACTTGCCCGGAAAGGAAAAGCGGCGATTGTTCCCTTTGTCGCCGCCCGCGACCACAAACGCCTGCTCGACGGTGCGCGCGGAGCAAATACGGGCGGTATGGGTGCCGTTGCTCCGGTGCCCGGATTGAGCGCCGATGTAAGCGAAGCCTTTGCCCGTACAATACTTGAGCCGACTTTAAAAGGATTTATTGCCGAGCGTATCGAATACCGCGGTTTTATTTTTTTCGGTCTTATGCTCACCGATTCGGGGCCGAAACTGCTTGAATACAATGTCCGTCTGGGCGACCCTGAAACACAGGCGGTGCTGCCCCTTTTAGACTGCGATTTTGCGCACTTGTGCAAGGCAATCCTCGATGTAAAGAATGAAGGCACGTTAAAAGAATTCGACATTCGCTGGAAAAAAGGCTTTGTGTGCGCCCCCGTCGCCGTGTCCGGCGGCTATCCGGAAAAATACCGCACGGGCTTTCCGATAATGCAAAACGTGCCGCCGACAGCGCAGAATACACAGGATGTAAAGATATTTTTTGCCGGTGCGGAATACGCCGATTCTACCCGCCGCAATCCGCCGCAAACTTCCGGCGGCCGCGTTTTGGCAGTTTCCGCTTTTGCACCGACCCTCGACGAAGCCCGCTCAAAAGCCTATGAAGCTCTTAAAACCATACGGTTTGAAAATATGTTTTATCGAACCGATATAGGCCTTCCGGGTGCCGCCGATTCGGGGAATC
The DNA here is from genome assembly GCF_050937815.1 of Treponema sp. OMZ 840. Classification (NCBI taxonomy): domain Bacteria; kingdom Pseudomonadati; phylum Spirochaetota; class Spirochaetia; order Treponematales; family Treponemataceae; genus Treponema; species Treponema sp. OMZ 840. Next base: position 43,209 of record NZ_JACDIJ010000003.1, on the reverse strand, counting down.
TCTAAAAAAAAGACGTTTGTAAACATAGGGTGTTCCGGCTTATCGGCAGGACATAGGGCGCACAAAGAGGAATTTAGAAAAAACGGCGCAATTTTTAGCGCTGCCCGATCGCCCCCGATACAATCCGTCCCGATTTATTCCTGTCGGGCACGTATTGCAGCCCGGCTTATTTTACCGTTATGCGTTTTAGGCAGAGCGTCCACAAATTCCAAAGAGCGCGGCGCCTTGTACAGGGCGGCATTTTTTTTGGCAAAAAACATCAATTCCTTTTCCAAAGCCGTGCTTGCCGTATAGCCGCGGTTTAAAACCACAAAGGCTTTTACCGCTTGACCGCGCTTGGGGTCGGGAACACCGGTTACCGCACATTCAAAAACGGCCGGATGCTGCAGCAAAACCGATTCCACTTCAAAGGGACTGATACGGAACCCCGAACTTTTTATCAAATCGTCCGTGCGCGAATTAAACCAAAAATAACCGTCCTCGTCGCGGCTTGCCGCATCGCCGGTATGATATACGCCGTCGCGGAACACTTCCGCCGTTTTTTCGGGGTTTTTATAATAACCGCCGAACATACCGAAGGGCTTGCGTTTATCCAAGCGTAAAATAATTTCACCGACCTCGCCGGTATCGCAGCTTGAACCGTCCGGCCGCACGATATCGATATCATAACCGGGGGCGGGTTTTCCCATGGAACCGGGTTTTATCGGCATGCCCGGAAAGGTTCCCGTTACCAAAGTCAATTCGGTTTGACCGTAACCTTCCCGCAGCGACAAGCCGGTTTTTTCTTTAAAGGTTTCAAATATATGCATATCCAAAGCTTCACCGGCGGTTGTACATTCTTCGAGAGCCGATAAATCATAAGATTCGATATGTTCGCGTATAAGATAGCGGTAGACGGTCGGCGGCGCACAAAAGGAAGTAATGCGGTATTGTTCCAGCTTTTCAAGCAATTTACGCGGAATAAAAACTTCCATATCGTACACAAAAACCGCACAGCCGCACAGCCACTGTCCGTAGATTTTTCCCCACATCGCCTTTGCCCAGCCGGTTTCGGCAACGCTTAAATGCCGGCCGCCTTTTTTTACCCTTTGCCAAAACTTCGCCGTCGCTATATGTCCCAAAGGATACAGATAATTGTGGGCAACCATTTTCGGATTCCCCGATGTTCCCGACGTAAAGTACATTAAAGCCGTGTCTTCGCCGCAGGGGTAGTCTTTACCTTCGGGCGCTTTAAATTCGCAGCTCATGTTTTTTGACAGTTTTTCAAAAGAAATCCAGCCGTCCATTTCATCGTGAACCCATACCAGCATCGGCTTTTTATATACCGCTTCGGCGGCCCTTTGAATCTCCTGTTGAAGATTTTTTTCCTGTACCGCGACAACCATTTTAATTTGTGCCGACTGTATGCGGTATTCTATATCGTGACAAGCAAGCTGAACCGTCGCAGGAACCGCAATCGCACCGATTTTATGCAAGGCGGGCAAAATAAACCAAAACTCATAGCGCCGGCGTAAAAACAGCAATACCGTATCGCCGCGGCCTATACCCATTGCCGTAAAAAAATTGGCGGCTTTATTTATTTCTTTTGCCAATTCTGCGAAAGAAAAAATGCGTTCTTCGGTGTCATCGCACCACACCAACGCTTCCGTATCCGGCGCATCCTTTGCAAAGCGGTCTATAACGTCATAGGCAAAGTTAAAGCGCTCCGGTATATTCAGCGAAAAAGAGTCATGCGTTTTTTGCCAGCCGCCGCTCTCGTCGCAGACAAGATAATCTTCATAAAACATAGTATTCTCCGAACTATTTAGACAAAATCAAATAAAAAAGGTTGCATAAAAGGCGCTTGCATGTTCTTCGCTTATATGGTATATAATTTTTATGCACATACATACAAAAAAAATGATAGCTCCGATTTTAATCGTTTTTTGTGTTTTGGTATACTCGCTATTCAATCTTTTTGCGTACAAAAACAATACTCCCCCTATTTTTAAAGTTGCGGTATTTGTTATTCTGTTTGTAATCGCAGCTGCTTTTATATGGCTGCTTATAGAGCGCATAAAAGAAATCAAAGGAGGAGAAGAAGATGATCTTGGTAAATACTGATTTTATATCCGGTAAAGATTTGGAAACGCTCGGATTGGTAAAGGGAAGCACAATACAATCAAAGCATATCGGTCAGGATATTATGCAAAGCTTTAAAACGGTAATCGGCGGTGAACTGAAGGGCTACACCGAAATGATGAATACCGCGCGCGCTTTGGCGACAAAACGCATGTGCGAAGAAGCCGAAAAACTCGGTGCCGACGGTATTGTCAATGTCCGTTATTCGTCCGCTGCGGTTATGCAAAATGCGGCGGAAGTAATTGCATACGGAACCGCCGTAAAATTCAAATAAACCAGTTTTACACAGACTCGTCAATGAGCAACTCGGATATAAAGCAGCGTTCTCCCAAAAATAAAACGCTTCGTTTAAGCGAAGAAGAACGGGTTTTGTATAAAAGCAAGCTTGTGTATGCCGGCTCCCAAACGCTGTCTTTAGAAACGCTCAAAAATAAAACGCTGTGTGCGGATTTATTCGGCGTCCTTGATGCTTTGCCTCCTTTTTGTGCCGACTTGCTTATTATAGACCCTCCGTACAACCTCGATAAAAATTTCCACGGATTTAAATTTTCCAAAAGCGGCGACGAAGCGTATTCGGAATACGTATATTCGTGGTTTCCGCGTCTTTTACGAGTATTAAAACCGAACGGCTCCGTATATATATGCGGCGACTGGAAAAGCAGCTTTTGTCTTTATGAGATTATGAAAAAGCACACGGTTGTCCGCAGCCGTATTACCTGGCAGCGCGAAAAGGGACGGGGCGCACGGGCAAATTGGAAAAATGCCTGCGAAGATATTTGGTTCGGTACAATCGGCGACGATTACTATTTCGACGCCGATGCAGTAAAGCAAAAGCGGCGCGTTCTTGCCCCCTACCGCGAAAACGGAGCGCCTAAAGATTGGCAGGAAACCGAAAACGGGAATTTCCGCTTAACGAGCGCCGGCAATTTTTGGGACGATATTTCCGTTCCCTATTGGTCGATGAGTGAAAATACCGATCATCCCACACAAAAGCCGGAAAAATTAATTGCCAAATTGATTCTTGCAAGCTGCCCCGAAGACGGCCTTGTTTTCGATCCCTTTCTCGGTTCCGGAACGACTTCGGTTACGGCAAAAAAACTGGGGCGTAATTTTATCGGTATAGAAATGAACGAAGAATATTGCTGCTGGGCGGAAAAACGCTTAAAAAGCGCCGAAACCGACAAAACGATACAGGGATACGCGGACGGTGTTTTTTGGGAGCGCAATACATCGACCTTTCAGCAAAAACGGAAATAAAAAAGCCCCGCCGGCACCAATCTTGACAAACAAATCCTTTCGTTTCATACTGTAATACACTTTATATTACATGAGGAGTTTTATACATGAAAAAACCGATTTTTGCGGCTTTGCTTGTGCTCTGTGCCGCCGCCATCGCCTTTGCAGCCGATCCCGTTGAGGGCTATTGGGTCAGTATTAACGAAGAAGGAAAGCTGACCGCCGGTTGGCATATTTATCAAAAAGACGGCGTTTTATACGGCGAGATTCTTGCCGCTGCCGACGAACCCCGCGACAAAATTGCAACGGCCGTAAAAGAATCCTACAAAGATTTTCCCGTTGCCGGAGTTGTAAACAAAATGCCCCTAGTCGGCACTCCTTGGATTTGGGGCCTTACGTCTAAAACTCCGGGTCAATGGGCGGGCGGAAACATCATCGATCCTGCCGACGGAAAAATATACAAATGTAAAATCACATTCCGCAAAGCAGACGGCAAAAAATATAAAGAAGACACCCTTGAAATGCGCGGCGAAATCGGTATGGGCATCGGACGAAGCCAATTTTGGAAAAAATCCACAGCGGAAGAAATCGATAACATAAAATAAAAAATTGTTTACATGCGCTGCTTGATTTAACGTATGTTTGCCCCTCCAAGCTTACACCGTTTTTAGCGGCATAAACATAAAGCAAACCGGCTTTGCGCGGCTTGCCCTCACGGCCGGCCGGCGTGCGCACTCGCACGCCGGCGGCTTCGCCCCGCTCCAATCCGGGCCGGGACCGAGTGCGGCGGAACGTTTTACGCTAAATTGCGTTTTTTATATAAGCGTTGAACTCTATTCTTGCATAATCGTCTTCATAGTAAGTATAGCGGATGATATACATCTTTATATCGGCATTTTCAAATACAAAGACGGAATCCGCCGGCGTTTTTTTATCCTCGTCAAGATTCTCCTCCGCCCTTTCCCTGTCGTCGTCTGCCTTTGCCCTCTCGTATACATCGATTGCGCTTTGCTCGCCCGTTGCCGCGTTCAAAATATACAAAACTTTTCCGTCATCTCCGATACGGAAACTGTAGTCTTTGTACGTAATTTCAAAAGGCGTTTTTTGCGGCTTAGTCGGTTCCTGCGGCTTTGAGTTCAACTCCGCACGCAATGTAACACCGAGTAAGATATCGGTATAGCCTGTTGTATCTATAATATAGTCTACATTTTCAAAGGGTGAAAAAGAGCTTGTATATGTCTGATATAGGCTGATTTTTCGAGGTGAAGGAGATGCGCGTTTTGCATACAAGAAATACTCCAACTCATTCCGTGTTTTTATAAGAAATCCCGGTTCAAGGTTTTTATAGGCATTGTAATTATCATAGCCGATAACGGGAAAAAACAGCACAAGGGCTATAGCTGCGATGGCGGCGTTCAATTTTATCGTGATTTTTTTGTCCCGAAACACCGTATATATAAAAAAAAGAGATAAAACCGCATTCACAATGATTTCGTGAACAAAGCTTTGATCCTTTTTAGTAAAGCCGGGAGAAAACCACCGATTGGTATCGATATCCGCTTGCCGTACCCGCAGTGCAGCCGCTATAAATAAAAGAGGCGCAAGGGCGAGGGCACAGGATATAAGGCGCGCCCTAAGCCGTGTACTGTCGAAATTGTGCATCATTAAAACACACAAAATAAGGGCGGCAAAAATAACATAATACCATCCGCCCAAGCCTTCATCATCACCGCTTTCAGGAAATATAATAAACTTTGCCACATATATAAGACCCAGGACGCAGAGAACCGGAAGCAAAAGCGATAAAATATCGCGGAACATCAGGGTAAACAGTTTGGAGTGAAGGCGTTCGGTTTTGGTTTTGTACGACATAAAAACAATGCCGGCCGTAACCGATGCGGACGAATTGGCAATTCTGAATATAACACTGTCTACAAAGTCCAAATCAAGGTTAAAAATCGCATTGACAAAAAACACGCTTATAAAAACCGCCGCATAGAGGGCGGCAAAAAACAAAAAAGAAACCAAGATATGAATAAAGCGCAGTTTAAATTCAATAATATAATTTTGTTTCGGCGAAAAAAAGACAATCGCGGCAATCCAACAATACAAAATCATAAGCGAGGAATTTGCACGGAACAGTTTTTCGCTGTATGTAAAAAGTTCAAGGGTATAAAAGGCGGCGATACACAGGGTAAGAAGGCTGTAGATGATGATCTTTTGTTTTTTACCGGCATTCTTTACAAAATCCGAAGCGGTAAACACAATCGAAAAAGCAAATACAATGTTCAAATCAATTGCACAGGGAATATGCGCATAGAAAAGCTGATTCAGTCCGAGCAAAGCGATAAGCACAAAGGCACCCGGTGAAGTCAGCGCCGCCGTTTTAATATTTAAAGCAAGTTCTTGTATCTTTGTTTTTGCGTTCATAACAGCCTCCGCAGTAAATTATACCGCGGAAGTAAAAAAAAAGAAACCGCCGTCCCCGTAAGGTGCGGCGGCGGTAATTTATTCCTTTATTTTTCTTTGTTTTCCGCCAACTCCGTTTTAAACAATTTGAGTACGACAATTATCGAGGCAAGGGTTACAAGGGTATCGACAACGGTTCCCGTAATCCATACGCCGCGCACACCGAAAAAGAGGGGTAAAATCAATACGGCGGGGACGTATAAAATAAGCTGGCGCGCCATAACGAAGATTCCGGCGTATTTTGCCTGTCCGACGGCTTGAAACAGGGTAATATTGATAATCATCAATGCCGAAAGCGGAAAAAGGATAATTGCCACCAGGGCGTTCGTTGTGCCGGCTGCGACAAGGGCCGGATTGTCTTTGATAAACAAGCCCAAAATCCCTTGAGGTGAAAGTAAAAAGCCGAGCCAAAAAAGCAGGGCAAGGGTAAAGCCGAAACCGTAAAACAACAGGGTGCCTTTTTTTACGCGGTCAAACCGGTTGGCGCCGAAATTGGTTCCGGCAAAGGGCTGGAAGCCCTGGCTTATTCCCCACAGCGGAATAAAGGCGAGCATTATGTATCTGAAAAAAGCGCCCATGAGCACAACCTGATCTTCTCCTCCGTAGCGTTTTAAAGTCGAATAGATAAGCGCTTGTTGAATCAAAGAAAATACTTGCATAAACATTGCCGAAACGCCGACCGAAAGGGTACCTTTTACAATGCTCTTTTCCAATCTGAACCGTGTAAGCCGCACGTTTTTACTGAATACGGTAAAATATAAAAAGTTTAAAACCGCAAGAACAATCTGCGAAATAACGGTTGCAATCGCGGCGCCTTCGATTCCCATATTAAGCGGTATAATAAAAACGGCATCCAAAATAATGTTCAGTACGGCGCTTATGCCCATAAGAAGCATTGCAAGACCCATCCTGCCTTCGCCGCGGATTACCATATTCGACGCTTGACCGAAGTTTACAAAAATCGAGCCGAAATAGACAATGCGCAAATAGCGCACGGCAAAATCGAACATCTTTCCTTCCGCGCCGATAAGTTTTAAAAGCTGCGGTGCAAAGATATAACCTAAAATCATCACCGCCGATGAAAACATCAGGGTAAGGATAAGCACGTTTCCCATAACCGCATCGATTGTCTTTTTGTCTTGGCGGCCGACCGCGCGCGACAATACCGAAGCCGAACCTATACCGACCAAAACGGCAATACCGTTGTTTAAAAGCGTAAAAGGATAGGCGATACTGATTGCTCCCAACGCCGCTTCTCCGACAAAGCGTCCGACAAAGATGCCGTCCACAAAGCTGTATAAGCTGATAACAAGCATACCGATAATGCCCGGAACGCTCAGCTTTAACATAAGCGAAAACATATTGCCGCCGATAAGCGCTTCCCTTTTATCCGTCATAACATACCTCCAAATATAAGCAAGACGCAGCGTAACATATAACCGACGCAAGCGTCGGTTATATGTTATATAAAACTAATTTTATTGTCAATAGTGTCTGTAAATCTCGCGATAGCGTTTTTTGCACATCCGTGTGCAGTTTTTATTCAAACATTTTTTTTATAAAGGCATAAATTATAGAATGGATTTCATCGCGCTTGGAATCGAAGATTTTTTTATCGCTGAACAATTCGTAAGACATCATAATACCGATAGACATACGCGAATAAAGCAATATATCGGAGTACAACATTTTTTTTGCCATGTGCCGCAGTTCCGGAAAAACCGCCGCATTTTCTTCAAGGGCATTCAAAGCAAGTTCAAACGATTGCTTTTCCAGTTTGCGGTGCAGGGCTTCGGTTTCTTTATCGTAAGGTATTTCGGCCAAAAACATAAGATACAGTTTTTTTTCGCGCACCTTTTCAAAGAGCTTTGCCTCCCAAACCCGCGTGATAATTTCAAAAACATCGGCTTGAGCTTCCAGGCCTTCTTTTATAATTTCCTGCGAGCGCGAATGCCTAAAAAAATTACCGCCCTGCATAATGTCGAACATAATGGCCTTGGTGCTTTTATAATATTGATACACGCCTCCTTTGGAAAGACTTGTCGCCGCAACAATATCTTCCATAGTCGCATTGCGGTAGCCTTTTTTTAAAAAGACCTTTTTTGCGGCTTCCCGTATTTCGCGGCGGCGTTCTTCCTTTGTTTTGCGTTCGAACTTGGGCATAAATCGATTGTACTTCGGTTTGCAAAAAAGTCAATACGGGTGGCGCTATGTTAGACGCCCGTTTTAAACCTTCCTTAAAATAAAACAGCGGAACAAAGTGTCAACTTTGGAAGCTGTTTTATTCGTGCTTTCGTAACGCAGGAGAGAAAGCACCGTAAATAGCGGGAGTTTTGCCGCCCGTTCCTTTTCTCAAGAGGCAAAACTCAAATTAAAACGGGCGGCGCGATTTTAGACGCCCGTTTTAAACCTTGACTTTTCTTTTCAATAGGGTAAAATTGTACCATATAACATTAAAGGGGTTATAGAATGAGTAAAATCATCGTTGTAGGCGGAAACCATGCGGGAACCGCCGCAATTAACACAATGCTGGATAATTACAAAGGCAACCAGGTTGTCGTTTTTGAACGCAACACAAACGTCAGCTTTTTGGGCTGCGGTATGGCATTGTGGATAGGAAATCAAATAGACGGTTCGGACGGCCTTTTTTATTCCGATAAACAAAAGATGGAAGCCAAGGGGGCGGTCGTTCATATGCAAACCGAGGTTACGAATATCGATTTCGATAAAAAAGTCGTAACGGCAAAAAACGCTCAAGGGCAGACAATCACCGAAAACTACGACAAATTGATTTTAGCAACCGGTTCGAACCCGATTATTCCCGATCTTCCCGGAAGCAAGCTTAAAAATATTCAACAGGTAAAACTTTTTCAGGATGCGCAGTCCGTTATCGATAAGTTAAAGATGGAAGACATCCGCAGTGTCGCCGTTATCGGTGCGGGCTACATCGGCGTCGAATTGGCCGAAGCGTTTAAACGGCACAACAAAAAAACAACCCTCATCGATGTTGCCGAAACCTGCCTTCCGGTTTATTACGACGGCGAATTTACCGAATTGATGAAAAAAAATATGGAAGATAACGGCGTAGAACTTAAATTCGGCGCCTGTGTCGAAGGTTTTGAAGGCGATGAAAAAGTGCAAAGGGTGCTCACCTCAAAGGGAAGCGTGGACGCCGATATGGTTATTTGGGCGGTAGGCTTTAGGCCGAATACGGCCCTTGCTAAAGACAAGCTCGAATGCTTTAAAAACGGCGCCTATCTTGTAAACTTAAAACAGGAAACAAGCGTTAAAGACGTATATGCCATCGGCGACTGCGCAACGGTGTATGACAACGCCTTGGGCGCTGTAAACTATATCGCTTTGGCGACAAACGCTGTTCGTTCGGGCATTATTGCCGCCCACAATGCATGCGGAACCGCTATAGAGTCGGTCGGCGTGCAGGGGTCAAACGCCATTTCAATTTTCGGCTTGAATATGATTTCCACCGGTTTGACTTTAAACAAAGCAAAGGCGGCCGGTATCGATGCCGATTGCACCGACTACGAAGATTTTCAGCGCGCCTTATTTATGCGCACAAATGAAAAGGTTAAAATCCGCATCGTATTTGAAAAGAAAAGCCGCCGCATTATCGGTGCCCAGCTTGTGTCGCGCCTCGACGTTTCGATGGGTATCCATATGTTCTCCCTTGCCATTCAAGAGCGCGTTACCATCGATAAATTAAAACTGCTGGATATTTTCTTTTTACCGCATTTTAACCAGCCCTATAACTACATCACGATGGCGGCTTTAAAAGCGCCGAATGCGTAAAAAGGCGGCAAAACGAAGGCAAAACACACTGTCTTGTTGGAAAATACGGATAAGCGGCGCAGTACCGTTTGTCCGTATGCCCAGACGCTTAAAATAAACCTTCCTTAAAATAAAACAGCTGAACAAAGTGTCAACTTTGGAAGCTGTTTTATTCGTGCTTTCGTAACGCAGGTGAGAAAGCACCGTAAATAGCGGGAGTTTTGCCGCCCGTCCCTTTTCTCAAAAGGCAAAACTCAAATTAAAGTGAGCGGCGCCATTTTAGACGCTCACTTTAAACCTTCTATAAAACTATCGAATTCGGTTTTATTGAGTTTTTCTATCGTACCCGCATCGCAGGCGGAAGCTATGTGCGGTTCTACGGGTAATTTTATTGTAACCGGAATATTGTGTTTTTCCGCAAGCGCTTCGGCCTTGCTTTCGCCGAACAGCTTGATTTGTTTTCCGCAGTCCGGGCAGGAAATATAACTCATGTTTTCTACAAGAGCTAAAACGGGAATATGCATCATATCGGCCATTTTCACCGCTTTTTCGACAATCATGCCGACTAATTCCTGAGGACTTGCAACAACGACTATTCCGTCCACGCACAGCGATTGAAACACCGTCAAAGGAACATCTCCCGTTCCCGGCGGCATATCTACAAACATAAGGTCGACATCCTGCCAAATAACGTCCGTCCAAAACTGCTTTACCGCTCCGGCAATAATCGGTCCGCGCCAGAGTACGGGGTCGGTTTCATGTTCGAGCAAAAAATTGATTGACATAACTTGAATGCCGCCGTCGGTTGTAACCGGATATATGCCGTTTTCATCTCCGAGTGCCTTTGTGTGCAAGCCGAACACTTTCGGAATTGAAGGGCCGGTTACGTCGGCGTCAAGCACCGCAGCCTTTAAGCCCTTTTTTTGCGCCGCACAGGCTAAAAGAGACGTTACCAGAGATTTACCGACGCCGCCTTTTCCGCTTACAACGCCGATAACTTTTTTTACCCTGCTTTGCGGATGAAGCGGTGCGCTTAAATCGTTTTGTGCCGGTGCCGTATGTTCGGTTTTTTGCGAACAATTTCCGGCCGAAGCACAGCCGGAGCAACTCGACGACTGCGGGCATCCTTCGTTTGCACTTTTATGTGCGTGTTGTTGATTGTGTGTGTTCATATATATAACATACTCCTTTATTCGCTTATCGTCAATTTTATATCCGATCCTTGTAATGCGGCAAGTAAAACTCTGTTGACTCTCTCTTTAAAATCGAGTTACACTGTTTTAAGAGTGACAGTTAAAATCATATTTATGCGTCTTTGGAGGCTGTATGAAAAAGAATCTTGGTGTTTTGATAGTATCCATGCAGCTTTTGTGCTGTCTTTTAGCCGGCTGTAACGAAAAAACGGAAAAAACCAAGATTGTATATTGGTCAATGTGGCGAAAAGAAGAACCTCAGGCACAGGTAATACTCGATGCGGCAAAAGCATTTACAAGAGAAACCGACATTATCGTCGATATAGTTTTTAACGGGCGAAACATACGTTCCGCCTTACTTCCCGCCCTTAATGCCGGAGAGCCGATAGATGTTTTTGACGAAGATATAGAACGGGTCAGCTCCGAATGGAAAGACTATCTTTTGCCGCTTGATGAATACACGGCAAAAGCGTATCCGACAACCGAGGGAAAACCGTACAGCACGGTTTTAAATAAACAACTTTATAATTTAGCCAAAGAACTCGGCGGAGGAACCGTGAAAAATATTCCCTATCAACCGTCGGCCTTCGTCGTAATGTACAATAAAGACCTGTTTGCTCAAGCCGGTATTGAAAAACCGCCGAAAACGTGGAGCGAATTTCTTCGCGTATGCGAACGGCTTAAGGCGATCGGTGTTCCGGCTATTACCGTTGACGATCTGTATATGGCTTGTTTGTTCGGATACAATATGGATCGTTTAGTCGGAGAGCGGGCGACACTGAATATGATACAAAATAAAGATTTCAGCGGCTGGCAAGTGCTTGAATTCGGAAAAATTTGGGAAAATATGGCTAAAAAGGGCTATATAAGTGCGGATGCCGCTTCAAATGTATGGCCGGCCGGACAAAATGAAATGGCTGCCGGAAAAGTTGCCATGTATTTAAATGGAACTTGGCTGCCGAACGAAATAAAAAACCGGGCGCCGCATTTCAAATGGGGAGCCTTTGCTTGGCCTGCAATGTCGCCCAAAGGCGACGGTATTGAAGCCAATAATTACGGCAGTCAAAGCTTTGCCGTGAATAAAAACAGCAAACATCCTGAAGCTGCTTTTCGCTTTATCGTCTGGCTTACAACAGGGGATTGGGATGCCGTTTTGGCCGACGAAAGTATCGGTATTCCTGCAGGAAACAATACCCCTTGGCCGGCGCAGCTTGCCGAAGCGAACGTAATCGTTAACAATACGACAAACCGCCTTGATTGGGCTGTGGGTATGGAAAAGAGTCCTCAAATTCACGCAAAGATACAGGAAAATTTCAAAAAACTTATAAGCGGAGAATTAAATGCCGCCGGTTTTGCTTCGGCTATGCATATTGACTCCCGTCGGGGCGGAAATCAAATTTTTTAAGCGTGTGTAAAGCAAAAAAACGGGCGTTCTGCCGCGGTTTTATTCGGCATTTACAATACGGTAACTGACCCGTACCGGCGTATCGGGGAATTTTTCCTGATTTTGTTTGCCGACGGAAAAAAAAGGCATAAGATTGTTTACACCGTTTTTTACGGGCGGAATACCGTCTGCCGCTTTAGCTCCGTTGATGTAACAAGCGTAGGTTCCGTCTTGGTTAAGCTTGATTTTCAAAGTGTTTGCACTTCCGTAACCCTTTTTGACGTTTGCCGTTTCATACAAATAGGCGGTATTTTGTCCGTTAGGCTCAACCAAATCCGTATAAGAAGAACCGTTTACACTGTAAAGCGCATATTCGCCGTCTACGGTAATTTCAAAACGGACATAAGATGAAAGCTTGCCCTTATCGTCGGCGACGTAGCCGAAAACAAGACCGAAAGCGCTTTTTTCATATCCGCTTTCTTTTTTAAACTCAACCTCGGCAGACGAAATTTCCTTAAGTTCATCCCCTGTGTAAAAATATCCGAGCTGTACCGCTTCGGACATTTCATTTTCATTCCACTGCCCCGAAATTTGTTTTTCGGCTTTTTCACCGGTATTTTCGGCGGCGTTTTTAGGAGAACTTTTGCACGACAGAGCAAAAACAAAAACCGCAAGTACTGCACAAAAAGCGGCTTTGTTAAAAAAAGAATTTACACTTTTCATAAACACAGTATAGCATAAAAATCTAAAAAAGACCAGATAATTGTCTGCGTTTTTAAATTCGACAAAAAAATGTAATAGTGCAAAAGAATACAGCCCGCGCATAAGGTTTTGCAATCTCATATAAAATACCTTGACAATACGGTACCGTTCGTTGAAAATATCTTAGAGTTCAAATATAAATCGGTAAAAAAGATTATAAAACCGTTCAAACCATCTTAGCCGATTGGGAAAAAGAAAGTCCTGACAATCCCGAAGCACGCCAATACGGATTGGAAAATTTGGAAAATATAAAAAATAAATAAGGCGCCCGGATAAAAGGAGAGCAAACATGAAACGGATTTTGCGTATAACGCTTTTATTGCTGTCGATCGCGGGAATTGTATATGCCGATGAAAAAGAAGATTTTAAAAATCTTATCGAAAAAAATACCGGTTACTATTATTGCGAAAAAAACAATAAGCTGGCGTACTTATCGATGTCGCACGATAATATGCTTACGTTAACCGGTTTTTCTGTTAATTTTGAAACCGGTGTGATGAAAATGAACGTCCAATCTCAATCGAACGTTTTTTATAATGAGGGTACATTTTACGAAACACGGGCACGATTTGAAATTCGGGGGAATAAAATTCTTTCTTTCGATGATTTTCCGGACGGAACCTATATTCCTGTTCCATACACTTCCGAAAAAGAACTTGTCGATTATATGAAATTAAAAACGGTTGCAAAATTCGAACGGATAATCGGAGTGTATTACGATGAGGACAAGGACAGTACAAAAACATTTTCCGTTTCAAAAAGAGGGGGCGATTTTGTATTCGCGGTGTTTGAGCAGGACGGAAGCAAACAGGAAGAAGTGTTGACGCTCACCGGCACATCATCGGCACGCGGAAAAACCGCCCATGTGGAGTTTTTTAAAAATAGATTATTTTTTACAGGTGTGGCGGATGTTAATACGGAAAAATATTTGTACGATGCCGTTTTTACAGTTGAAGAAGATGAAAAAGAAAAAAAGAACGATGCAAAGGCGGAATTTTATCACAACATATACAGGTTCGGAGAAAACAAGAGTAAACTTATTATCGGCGGCGATAGGGTTATCGTTACACAGGGGTCCGAGTGGGATAAAACGCTCAAATATGACCTCTATTCTTTTAAATACAAAACCTTTGTTGACGAATACGGTTATAAACAGGTTCATGTCGGCGATGAAAAATTTGTAGTTATTGACGGAAAAAGGCAAAACATTGCGTTTAGATACCGCGGCCCTTCTTTAAAAAATGATGCCGAAGCCGTTAAAAAGGTTTTTAAGGCCTACCCCGATACATGGACGCCGATTATATATTTCGGGGGATATAAAAACATTAACGGCGGATATTTTAAAAACGTAAAAGCATCGTCGGTGTTAAAGGATGCCTTTTATGAATACGCTCCCGAAGGGACTATGAAGGTATTTAATCCGAGCGAAGATCCGGGCTTTTGGGTAAAAAATAATATTCCGTGGGCAGAGGGCAAAAAAGACGACGGAATCGGCGAGTTTATCGAATTTGATATCGTTCCGACCGATTGGAGGGCCGTTGTCGGAATAGATTTGCGGATTTTAAACGGCTATGTAGACCCGCTTAAACCGCACTTGTTTTACGAAAATAACAGGCTGAAAAAAGCCTTGCTTGAAACGGACGGCGGTTTTACCGCAGAAATATCGTTTAATGATACGGTTGAATTTACAAGCGTAACGCTTCCCAAAGAAACCGTTCACGTAAAGCTTACAATCAAAGAAGTGTACCTTGGCACAAAATACCGCGATACGTGTATCAGCGCCTTCGATATGTATTATGATTTATGGGATAAATAAAGATTCGCAACGCCCTCATTACTCATTCCCTATTATCCATTACCGATCGGTTTTTTACAGCTGAAACGGGGATTGCGAAAGTAAGCTTTTTAGGGTATGCTGTTCGATATGGCTTACGAAGCAAATACCTCTTACGAAGTGACTGCCGCACGAAGAAGGCCCCGCCGGTTTGAAGAGTTGGTAGGGCAGGACTTTGTTACGGCAACCCTTAAAAACGCTATAGAAAGCGGACAAACCGCTCACGCATATCTTTTTTCAGGCCCGCGCGGCTGCGGAAAAACCTCGGCGGCACGTATTTTGGCAAAAATGCTGAACTGCGGTGCCGAAAAGGGGAATGCACCCTGCGGTGAGTGTTCCGCCTGTGTCGAAATTGCAAAGGGCGCTTCGATGGATGTAATCGAAATAGACGGTGCATCAAATACGAGCGTAAACGATGTGCGTCAAATTAAGGACGAGGTTCTTTTTCCGCCCAACTCGTTAAAATACAAAATATACATTATCGACGAAGTGCACATGCTTTCAACGAGCGCCTTTAACGCCCTTCTAAAGACGATTGAAGAACCGCCGCCCTACGTTATCTTTATTTTTGCAACGACGGAATTGCACAAGGTGCCGGCGACGATTAAAAGCCGCTGCCAGCAATTTCATTTCAGGCTCGGTTCGGTCGAGCAAATAAAAACCCTGTTGGCGGACGCCGCACGAGAAGCGGGTATTCAAGCCGACGACGAAGCCTTGTATTGGATAGCGCGCGAATCGACGGGCAGTTTCCGCGATGCATATACCCTTTTCGACCAAGTGGCGGCATTCAGCGAAGGGAACATAACCTACGAAAAAATCCGGGACAAACTCGGTCTTGTCGGTATAGACCGCTTAAATAAGCTGTGCGCCTTTTGTGCGGCGCAAAACACGGGAGAAGCTCTGCTTTTTGTAGACGAACTTTTACAAAGCGGAACCTCCATCGAACAGTGCGTGTCGAATATAAGCGATTATCTTCGTTCGCTTTTGTTTATAAAAACAGGTATAACAAAAGAAGCTCTTCTCGGTCAAGCGGCCGACCGTTACGAAAAACAAGTAGTCGACGCATGGTCTTCGGCACAGTTGGAAAAGGCCATTGCCCTCTTTTTACAGTTGTACCGCGATATACGTTATTCTTTAAATCCGCGCTATGAATTGGAATTGGCGGTAGAACGTTTATGCACTCTTTCTTCACGGATTTCCCGTGCCGAAATAAAGCAGGCGGTAGATATGGCTGCCCATCTTTTAAGCGGCGGCGCATACCCGCAAAAAAACGGCGTACAGGGAATTCAAAGCTCCGTTGCTTTGCAAGGCGGCGTACAAACAAACGGTTTTCCGCATGAACGGCAAAATGCCGAAGCCCCGAATGCTCCGGTACAATTCCCCAAAATACAATTTTCGCAAACCGCGCCGCCGCACACCGTTTCCGGCACACTGGCTGAAAACGCTCCAGTCGGCGGCCGAGCGGATAAAGAATCCTTTTGCGATGCCGATTCGGCAGAGGGTGCATATAAAAAAACGGCAATTCCCGATGTGCCCCGCAGCGAAAACCGTTTTCAACAAGGGGCGTCCGGAGAGCCTGTGCGAAGCGAACCTGTACAAAACGAATCCGGAAAAGCGCAAAATGCATCCGAGTTAAAAGAAAAAACGATAAAGGCCGTCGCCGTTTCAAAGGTTGCACTTTCGGCAGCGCTTTCGCGTACGGGCGAATGGCTCGTAAAAGAACATATGCTGCATATACCTGTTCAAACCGCTTTTGAACAAATACAAATACAAAACGAACTGCAATTTCTTGCACAGACTGTATCCGGATTTTGGTCACAAACACTGCAATGTTGCGTTGAAATTGCCATACCCCCGGAAAATCAATCCGGTCAAGAAGAAATCCCCGAACAAGTGCAAATGATATGCGATGTTTTTCAGGGAGAAATAAAAAAAGCGGAAATAAAACAACCCGATATCGAAATAAGGGACGAATAGGGAGAGATAAAGAAAATGAACCCCTTTGATTTATTAAAAAATGCCCAAAACATACAGGGTGAGTTGGCGAAAATTCAAGATGAACTTAAAACCGTTTCGGAAACGGGCAGCTCGGGCGGCGGCATTGTAAAAGTTTCTATGAACGGTTCGTTTCAAATTACCGCCGTTTTGCTTGACCCGGTTGCAGTAGATCCGCGCGATGTTCCCATGCTGCAAGATCTTATAGTTGCCGCCGCACACGATGCACAGGAACGTGTACAGCAGGCTATAAAAGAAAAAATGGGGCCGATGATGCACAATTTGAACATTCCCGGATTGAATTTGTCCGGACTTTTAGGTATGCAATGACGGTTATAGATGAACTTGCCGACAGCTTTTCAAGGCTTCCGGGTATAGGAAAAAAAACGGCAACGCGACTTGTGCATCATTTACTTAAAGCCGATCAGGCTTTTTTAGAGCGCTTTGCCTATCAATTGTCAAGTTTGCACAGCCGAATTACCTATTGCTCCGTGTGCGGCGCATGCACGGAAAAAGACCCCTGTCCGATTTGTACCGATCTTATGCGCGACAAAAGCCTTTTATGCGTGGTCGAACAGCCGCAGGATATAGACATTATCGAAGCTTCCCGCGAATACAGGGGGCTTTTTCACGTTTTGGGCGGCCTTATAGCGCCCCTGGACGGAGTAGGGCCGGAACAACTGCATATTGCGGATTTAATGGAACGCATACATAAGGGAACCGTAGAAGAAGTGATTATCGCAACGCCGCCGACAATAGAAGGGGATACGACCGCCTTATACATCAATAAGTTATTGGCGCCCATCGGCATAAAGGTAACCCGCTTGGCATCCGGCTTGCCTGTCGGAGGCGATTTGGAATATGCCGACAAACTGACCCTTGCCCGAAGTTTCCGCGGGCGTACCGCCTTATAAAAAGGCCGCCCCGCTTTTATAAAACCGGCTTTTTTTTGTGACATTCGGTACAGCCGGTAATATGTACATGTTTTTTTCCGGTTTTCCGCGTAAAAAGGTGGGCGTCCAAGTGTCCCGACAAGGGAACTTCTTTATGACAGACCGGACATACCCGCTTGATGCCCGCTTCCGGCTGCGGGTAGCAGTGAGGGCAGCCGTGTATGGAACAGGGTAAATCGGTCAGCGTTCCCGTTTTATACACGCGGGAAACAAGGTTTTCGCCTGCAAACAGCTTTGAACCGCAAAGGGGGCAGGGCGTTTTTTCATGGGAACCTTTGTGCTTTTTTTTAGCCGGTTCGGCAAAAAGAAAATATTTTCCGAAAAATTTCCAAAAAAAGTAAAAAATAAGCAAAGCTGCCGAAACGGCTGCAACGGCACCGGCAAAATGCAAGATATCCATACACATATCATAGCATTTTTTTTCTTTTTTTGCCATAAAGAGTCTTGTCTTAAGAAATATTTCGCGCTATACTGATATTGTGTCCGGTTTATATATAGTCGGAACGCCCATAGGTAATTTAGGCGATATTACATACAGGGCGCTTGAAATCTTTCGTTCCGTAGATATAATCGCCGCCGAAGATACCCGGCATACGCTGCAGCTGCTTACGCATTTCGGCATAAAAAAGCCGCTGATTTCCTGCCGTGCGCAAAACGAAAAAGAAGCGGCGGAACGGATTGTGCGGCTTTTGGACGAAGGTAAAACGGTTGCCTTTGCAAGTGATGCCGGAACGCCGGGTATAAGCGATCCGGGTGCCGTTTTGGCGGATACGGTGCGCCGTGCGGGGCATCCGCTTATTCCCGTTCCGGGTGTTTCGGCTTTTACCGCATTAACCAGCGTGGCCGGCAGCGGGGGGAAAACGGTTATATTTGAGGGGTTTTTGCCTCAAAAACCGGGTAAGCGAAAAAGCCGCGTAAAAGAATTGTTGGAAACCGGCTGGGCATTCGTTTTATACGAATCTCCGTTTAGAATTGTTAAGCTTTTGACGGATATTGCCGATATTGAATATGAGCGTCGTGTTGTTATAGGCCGTGAGCTTACCAAACTGCACGAGGAAATTATAGAGGGGACTGCAGCCGAACTGCGGGATGAATTTGCCGGGCGAACGAAGATTCTGGGTGAATTTACCCTGTTTGTTGCAGGAAAAAAAGCTCAAATTTTGTAAAGGAGAATCCGACATAAAAAGAGAGGCAAACTAAAATGACTATTGACAGACTCGGAGGAATAGACCCTCTAAAAGACATTCAAAACAACCAAAAAACCCCGGTAAAACACTCCCTTAAGTCGGGTTATGACAGTATAAGCATTTCCGATGAAGCACGGGAAATGGCGGAAGCTTATTACTTGTCGGAAATCGCTGCAGAAACTCCGGATGTCCGTGCCGATCGGATAGCCGAAGTGCGTGAAAAAATTCAAAATCCTGCATACTTAAACGCCGACACTATTTCATCGACCGCAGATAAGATTATGAGGAGCTTCGGTTTATAAATCGGAGTCGTTATGGCTGATTTTATTTTTAGAATCTCTCCGAATATAGTATTAGGTTCTTATTCTTCAAGCAGGGTCGGCCAGTTTATACGCGACTGGGGACATCGCTTTTTGCTCATTGTCGATCCGGTTCTCCATGAATTCGGAATAATTGAAAAAATAGATCAATCCTTAAAAGACCGAAATATAGATTTTATTGTCTTCGATGAAATTTCATCCACCCCCGACACCGCCCTTGTCGAACAAGCTTTAAAATTAGCCAGAGATGCACGGGTTCACGGATTAATAACAATCGGCGGAATGAAAATTGCCAATATAGGTAAAACGGTTTGTGCTCTGTTTGATGAAGAAAAAAACATCTATGATTTTACCGAAGGCGCCCTTCCCGCCGAAGAAGCTTTGCCCTACATATGTATCCCGACAACAGCATCGAACGGTTTTCTTTTTGTCGATAAAGCTCCTATTATAGATGCAAGGACCGGACAGCTTAAAATTATAAAATTGCAGCCGGGCTTGTGCCGTCTTGCCGTCTTTGATCCCAATCTTGTCGTTTCGCTGACGGAAAATCAATTTATATCGATGACGCTGCAAACCGTATGTATTGCCGTCGAAGCCTATATTTCTCAAAAAGCGAATTTTTTTTCGGACACTATTATAGAAAAAGCTGTAGAATTGCTCGGTTATGCGCTTTCGGGCAGTTCCGCTCTTTTAACGGCAGCTCCGAAAGAGCAGTTTGCAGTGGAAGGCGGGTGTATGGCGTCGTTGGGAGCTGCATCCAGCTCAAACGGAGTCGGAACCTTTCTTTCTCATGCCGTCAGCGCCCGGTATAAGATTTCTCCGTCGCTGGTTTCAACTATTTTATTGCCTCATATTATCGAAGATGCGGCGAAATTCAAAGCGGAACGATTGGCAAAGCTTGCAAAAATTCTTAAAATGGCGCCCGACACATCTTCTAACGATAATGCCGTTGCTTTATTTGTGGAAGCGGTACGGAATAAAATAGCCCTCTTTAATTTGCCTGCCAGACTAAAGGATTTATCCGTTTCGATAGAACAGCTTGCGCTTTGTGTAGACGATTTGGGAAAACTCGGAGCGGCGATTGATTTTCACCGCTCCTTGGCCGAAGACGATTTGTTTGATATCATAAAACGCGCTTTTTAAATGAAGCATGATTGATCCTGTAAAGCTGAATCGAATGCACGGCGGATTTCGCCGAAGAAAACTTATTCTTACCCTCGGCGCTTTGGAACGCGATATAATCGGCATTCCCGATACGACTTTACAAAAATCCCAATCGGCGTTTCGTTTTTTAAGCCGGCAAGACTATATAAAACAAATCATACGCATTATTATTGAAGACCCAAAACTGCCGCCGGAGGCACAAGCGCAGTTAAAACAAATGTTGAATGCCTTCCCTTTTGACGAGCGCAGAATCTGCAATACGGCACGGAACTTTTTACTGGCCATTGCCGGAACGCCGAGTGCCGAATGGGATCTTATTATTGCTCCGCATCCGGGTTACGGCGCTGAAGCGCTGCACAATCAAACGCGCGATACGGCACAGAATGCACAATGCGCACATACTGTACCTTCTGCGGCACACAATGCGCCCTATGCGGCTTCGCCTGAAAATCGAGCCGGTACAAGCGTGTGCGCCCGTCCCTTTCACAGCGGCTTATTTGTGTATGCGGAAGATATTCGTTCTCCGTTTAATCTTGGCTCGATTTTCCGTACCGCCGAAGCGTTCGGGGCGGAAAAATTATTTTTATCGCCTTTTTGTACGGATCCCGCCCATCCTCGCGCCCTGCGTTCGGCAATGGGCTGTATCGGTTTATTGCCCCATGAACGGCTTCCGCTGGACGATATTTTAGCCCGTATGCCCGGTATTCCCGTTTTTGCGTTGGAAACCGGCGGTACGGCGTTGAACAGTTTTGTGTTTCCGAAAAAGGGCATCGTTGTTATAGGTTCGGAAGAATTGGGCATAAATCCGGAAACCTTAAAAAAAGCCGCCTACGGAACCGTAACGATTCCGGTAAGCGGAATAAAAGCTTCTCTTAATGTAGGAGTCGCCTTCGGTATTCTTATGCAAGCATGGGCGGCGACCCGCTGCGCTGCCGATACGGACTCGAACCGGGAGTCCGTATAAGCGTTTTATGTTTCTTCTTTAAATGCTTTTTGCAGCCGTGTCGATATGTTTTGCAGCTGCTCTTCGTTTTCAATGCGGAATTCCTTGAGGATTTCCGGATCGAATTGATAAAATTCTATTTCGTTTTCCTGATAATGCGAAATCATATTTGCAAAATATACAATGTGTACGAGTTTTTTAGTATCGTTTGAAGCGGATGTCGGAGCGTGATGATAGCGGATCGACTCGGTTATTACCTTCGGAAAATTCCATTTTTCAGCGATAAGAGAACCTATTTCGGAATGGTTTGTTCCGGCCGCCAAGCGTTCGAAAACCGAGGATGACAATGCTTTTGCTTCGCACAGCTTTTTGAATTTTTCAATCAGTTTCGGGTGTGCCGAATCGAAAACCACTTTACCCATATCGTGCAGCAAACCGCATACATAAGAATCGTCTACAACCGCCCGCTCCGATGCATAAAAATTCCTGCTGAGATTATAGGAATAAAAAGCGACGCGGTACGAATGATTCCATAGTAAACGCTGCGCCTTTGTGGAGTTTCCCAAACTTTTTATGGAACCTAACGAATATAAAAGGTTTTTTATACCGTTGATACCCACCAATTTTACCGCATCGGTAATATTATGGCAGGGGTTTGTTAAGGAAAACGCAGCCGAATTAACCAGTTTTAATAAGTCGGCCGTTAAGGCAACGTCATTACTGATTTGAGCCGCAATATCGGAAAGCTTTAAATTGGGATCGTTTAATAAGGTGTTTATGCGGGCAATGTTTTCGGGAAATTGGGGCAGGGTATCTATAATATCGACCAATTCCTTCGAAAGCATGGATATTTTTTCCTTGTGTTCTTTGTTTATGGGAACGATAATTCTGCTTATCGTTTCTCCGTTTTCTGAAAACACTCGGATACTGTCGCCCGTAGCTCCTATTTTGGCAAGCATCAATACCATGATAATAAGTCCCAGTCCCGCCCCTTCCGTTGCGTCAACGGCGGCGGAAAAGGCTTCTTCTACCGACGAATATTGCTGTGCCCGCGTTATTTTATCATGTATACGCTTATATTCGGTTGCCGTTAAATCCGCATTATTGCGGACCTCTATCTTTATTTTATCCGCGGCGTATTGTAAAATCAGCTTTACATATAAACCGGCATTTTTTTGTAACTGCAAATAATAGCGTATATTATCCAAGGTGTCGTTTTTAAAATTTTCCATTCCGGTTTCATAATCGTGGGGATCGTTTATGTTTAAACCTTTTTCCTTAAAATACACCCTCTTTGTGTTGGCTTTTTTTGCATTTGTGGTCAACTCACCCAGGCAGTAAACCATGTACTCAATCATTCCTTCTTGATTGAGTTCTTTAAGAAATGCGGTGAGGACTTCAGCCATATATAATTCCATTTGATGCGGAAGGGTATAGGTAGTTATGGACAGAGGAACACCGGCTTGAACGGCTTTTTGTATTTTGGCAGTGGACAAGCTTATTTCACTCATAATGTTATTATAGTATAAAACATAAGAGTGTCAAGAAGGGTAGCGTATTCCGCAAAAAAGAGATTTAAATTTTGTAAAAAACTCTGTTTTTTTTCATTTGAACCCCTATAAGTATATTGTATGCACGTTCTCACTGTGTTGCGAACGTGCGTAAAAAGTCATTCGAAAGTTGACACTTTCTTCATGACTTTTTATGGGAGGAAGATGAAAGAGCCTCTGTTGCTTATACCGATAAATCGGCTGGATTACAGCTATGAAATTTTGCGGTATAAAGAACCGAAAGAATTGTCGGTAACGGTGTGGATTATTGCGACCCTGTGCCTTTGTGTCGTATGCTGGATTGTATTCGGCAAAATGGAAGAAGTCGTTCCGGCAAACGGAATAGTGCGCCCCTGTTCCAATATTTCGCACGTAAAAAATGCGGTTTCCGGGGAAATTACCGGCCTATACTACAGTCCCGGCTGTAAGGTTGAAAAAGGCGCGTTATTATTGCAAATCGATTCGCGGGCGTTTTCGGCAAAAGAAACCGCTTTAAAAACGAGTTTTGAAAAACTCCGTATAAAAACAGAGGGGCTTCGGCAAACGGAAAAAAGTTTTTACAGCGGCAGGGTGTGCATTGACAAAACGAATACCAGCGCTTTGATGCGGTTTAATGCGTATCGGTATCAAAAAGAAGTGCTTGAAAAGCAGTATGTGCTTGCCGAAAAAACGTGGCAGGATGCTTTGAGTATGCCTGCCGAAGCCGTAACGCCGGTAAAACTGCATGAATTGGAATATGAAAAAAATCTTCGTTTTTTTAATTTGGAAACCTATAAAGCTTCTTTTATAAAACAAATAAGTGACGAATACATACAAAGCATTGTCGAACTTGAAGGTTTAAAAAGTCGGCTCGAACAAGTCCGTATGGATATAAAAAACGCTTCCGTATACGCGCCGATAACGGGGACAGTACAGGAAGTATCTTCACTTAACAAAAACGATTACCTTTTTGCCGATCAAAACATACTTAATATAATTCCTGCCGACACCGATGCATATAGGGTCGAATTGAGAATTCCGGCAAAAATGAGCGGAAGATTAAAAGAAAACATGAGGGTAAAGTTCCGCTTCCCCGCTTTTCCCTTTTACGAATTCGGAGGGCTTGAGGGGAAAATCATATCGATCGATCCGGACGTATCGGCCGATGCACGGGGATTTTTATATTTTACCGTTCTAACCGATATGGACGCTCCGTTTTTGGAAGATAAAAAAAAGCACCGCTATCCGATAAAAAGCGGTTTGGAAACGGACGCAAGAATTATTCTTAAAGAGCAAACAGTCTTATGGTATATATTAAAACGCTTCGATTCGGTATGGTAAAAAAAATATCGACACTTTTGCCGGTTTTATTTTGTTTTTTTCCGCTTTTTCCCCAAAACGGCGCCGATTTGTGTGTCGGCTTTATCGATACGGTGCTGCGTACCAGTCCCGCATATCAAAGCGCGCTTTTGGAGTACAATAATGCCGTTTTCGTATTGCAGCCGTATAAGTATCGCTGGCTTCCCCGTCCGGCCATTGATATGAGCTACGGAGGTTTTTTGGATACGGATAAGACGGTATCGGCACAAAGTCATGCCCTTAAAACAGCATTTGTGCTGCTGCAAGAGATACCCGGCGGAATCGGCGTACAAGTACAAGCCGATCAGTTTTTTGCACTCAATAAAAAAAGCGGCGCCGCCCGGCCCTATGAGTTTTCCGTTTTTGCCGCCGTACATGTTCCCGTTTATGCTGCGGCTCCGGAAATGCTCAGTTTTGTTTTGGAAGGACAATCGAAAGCTTATAACTTGGAAAAAGATATGGCGGAACTCCAATTAAAAATAGCGGAAAAACGCATCATTGCCGATGCGGTTTTTAGCGTCGGACGCTGTCTTTTATTGCACGAACGCATTTTATTGGAACAAGAGCGGCAAGAACTTCAAAAAAAAGACTCGTATGCGGACGAGCAATTGTGGCGGCTGGGACGGCTTTCGTCCTTTGAATTGGCACAACGCAATACTGATCGTTTTGAATCCTATGTCGCCTTTTTGCAAATGAAGCGGCAATATGAAAATCTTATACAAAGTTTATATGTTTTCGGTTTGGAAACAAAACCGCTTCCCTTTGATATTGATGTATGGATTGACTGCTGGGAAACATATACGGAAAAAAACAGTGTGCAAAACGCTCTTTCCTATGTGCTTGAAGCAAAAAGGCTGGAAAGGGCGTTTTATACCGAAACCGAACGGCAGCTTTCTTCATTGCCTCTGCTGCGTTTTTCCGCATCTGCCGAACCTACAGGCGTACCTGCCCTATCGGACGGAGCGTCTTTTTTCCCGGATTTTATCGGAAAGTATTGGAAAAATGCCGGCCGGTGGAATTGGAATTTTTCTCTTGCTTTGCGTCTTCCGCTTTATCCCTTTGCCGCAGAATATAGACAAAACGCTTTTTCGGTACATGCATGGAGGTTTTACAAATTATCGGAGGAACAGCTTTTTAAAAACAGGGAATTGCAAGAAAAACACTATCAAACAAATCTTTGTTTGCTGAAAAATTTATCCGAAAAAGCGTTGAAGGATAAAATCGATTCGGATAATAAAACCCTTACCGCACGGACCTTGTGTGCGCAAGGATACCTTAGCGAAACGGGTTTTGAATATCAAAAGCTGAATGCCCGTCTGGCGGCGAATATGTATAAGGAGGTCCGCTTAAACCGCATTTCCGCACTTTTAAACGGTTATTAAAACTTGCAAAAAAGTCCGTATGCGGCAGGATGCTTTTTCGGTTTGATTTTTTATGGGAGGAGGGTTGAAACACCTCACACAAATGGTGTTCGGTGTTTCAACATGAGTTTTGCGACGAAACACCGCGCAAAACGTCATAGTATTGTATGCACGTTCTCACTGCGTTGCGAACGTGCGTAAAAAGTCATTCGAAAGTTGACACTTTCTTCATGACTTTTTGTGAGAGGAGGGTTGAAACACCTCACACAAATGGTGTTCGGTGTTTATTTACTCAAGTTTGCAAAATGCAAATTTGTATATGGAGGAACTATGTTAAACGGATTGTTACGCCGCTGTGTTGTAGTAATGCAGCATGATGAATCGGACTGTGCGCCGGCATGTTTAGCGTCTTTATGCAAATATTACGGGAAAAGAATTCCGCTGACGATAATCAGGCGGTTTGCGGGTACGGATAAAGACGGCACTTCCGGCTACGGGATTATCCGGGGAGCCGAAGAGTTGGGGTTTTCCTGTAAGGGCAGTATAAGTCCGAATAAAATCTTGCCCCCCGACATGATATATCCTTTTATCGCCCATACGCGGCACAACAACCTCGATCACTACGTTGTCGTGTATAAATACAAAAGCGGCATACTGTATATAGGGGATCCTGCGTGCGGTTTTAAAAAAATAAAAGCCAGTACGTTTACACCGATATGGACCGGTATTTTTTTTATTATTTTTCCGCTCGAAAAGTTTGAAAAAAACAAGGATACGGATACAAAACTGACACGGTTTATCAGCGTTTTAGCCGGATATAAAAAGATTTTTGCCGAAGTACTGACCGCAAGCATTCTTTTAAGTTTTTTGGGAATAGCCGGCGCATTTTATTTTAGATTCTTAATCGACGAAGTTTTATACACAGGGGCTAAAATGACGTTAACCCTTTTTTCGCTTGCGTATGCCTTGTGTATTGTGTTTCAATCGTTGTTACTCTTTTCGCGCAGCCAGCTTATGATGTATATGGGAAATAAAATAGATGCGGCGCTTATGCTTGAATATTTTAGGCATATATTAAGATTGCCTATGGATTTTTTTACTGCGCGAAAAACAGGTGAAATTTTATCGCGGATTAACGATACTGCTACAATCCGCTATGCGATATCCTCGACTTCATTGTCCGTTATTCTTGACTCGCTTATGCTTGTTATAGGCGCTGTTTTTTTATTTGTCTTCGGCGGAAAACTCCTTATCGCCGCCGTCATACCCGTGTTTTTTTCGGCATTGTCGGCATGGTTGTTTTTCGGGCCGTATAAAAACGCCCTTAAGGCAAAGGCGGTTACGGATGCGGACAAGCAATCCGTTATGGTGGAAAATATTAACGGCATTGCAACGTTAAAAGCGCTTTCCAGCGAAAAACTCGCCTTTGAACGCACGGAAATAAAGATTGTAGAATCGATACAAAAAGGGATTAAGCTCGGTACTATGGCCAATATCGAAAATACTTTACATGCTTTTTTACATCAATGCGGAACGCTTGCCGTTTATTGGATAGGCAGTATCTCGATTTTAACCGGTACTATGAGTTTAGGACAGCTTATTTCGTTTGTAATTCTTTCGGGTTATTTTTTGGGGCCGCTGGCACGTCTTTTAACTTTACAGCCTTCACTGCAAGAAGCCTTTGTTGCAGCTGTGCGTTTGGCGGAGATTCTCGATATACCTGAAGAAAGCGTCAATTCCGGAGGAATACAAAAAGAAAAGTTAAAAGGAGATATACGGATAAAAGCGCTTCATTTTGCATACGGAACACGGGGAAATACACTGCAAAACCTCAACGTGTCTATAAAGGCGGGACAAAAGGTCGCCTTTGTCGGTACCTCCGGCTCCGGTAAAACGACGGCGGCAAAACTGTTGATGAAATTTTACGGCTGCGATTCCGGTGAAATTACGGTAGACGGAATAAATATAAAGGATTTTGATACTCGTGCTTACCGCAAAACAATAGGCTATGTTCCGCAGGATATTTTACTTTTTTCAGGTACGATAAAAGATAATATACGTTTTGATCTTGTGCATTTGCCTGACGAAGCGGTATATGCGGCAGCGAGAGCCGCTATGGCAGACGAGTTTATTTCAAAACTGCCCGACCGCTACGATACCTTTGTCGGAGAACGCGGGGCGACTCTTTCGGGCGGAGAACGCCAGCGTATCGCTTTGGCGCGTGTTTTGCTCCGTAATCCCTCCGTGCTTATTCTTGACGAAGCGACGGCCGGCCTTGATGCGCTTACCGAATGCGCCGTTATGCAAACCGTTTATAATCTCGGTGCCGGTACGACAGCGATTGTTATTGCGCATAAGCTTGCCGCAATTGTAAACTGCGATATGATTTTTGTGTTTGAAGCCGGTACGGTGGCGGAATCGGGCACACACGGCGATTTAATTAAAAAAAACGGGATATATAAAAAATTGTGGGATGCTCAGCATTCTTTTAGAGGTGTAAGGATTCGCAAAGGGCAAAAAACGCCGGCGCTTATCCTGCCGCGTTCTCGGCGGTTTTATGCAAACGAACAGGAAAAGGCTATGTACAATGATTGATTTTTAGGGCATAATACGGAAAACGTATAATAAGGGAGTTCAATAATGGCGCATTGCGTAACTGCGGAAGCTGAAAAAATTCTGGATAAAGAATTCAAAGTACACAACCACGGCTTTGTCCGTCTTGTCGACTATATGGGTTCGGACTCGCGCATTGTGCAGTCTGCGCGCGTATCCTACGGGGCGGGAACGAAAACCGTGCGTGAAGATGCCGCTTTAATAGATTATCTTTTGCGCCATGATCATACGTCCCCTTTTGAGCAAGTGGTATTGACTTTTCATATAAAAATGCCTATCTTTGTTGCCCGCCAATGGATACGCCATCGTACCGCGCGTGTAAATGAAATATCCGGGCGATATTCGGTTATGAGCGACGAATTTTATATCCCTGCGGAAAACGATGTTGCAAAGCAAAGTTGCGACAATAAACAGGGACGTTCCGAAGAAGCGGTATCTTCTTCTTTTACGGATATGCTTATATCTTCATTAAAAAAAGGACAAAAAGATTCTTACGCCGATTACACTAAGCTTATAGACGAGGGTGCCGCCCGCGAGCTTGCCCGCGTCAATTTGCCCCTATCCTTGTATACGGAAATGTATTGGCAAATGGATTTACATAATCTTTTTCATTTTTTGCGGCTGCGATTGGATGCGCACGCGCAAAAAGAAATACGCGATTATGCCGCCGTTCTTTTGGAAATATGCCGCGCCGTCGCCCCTCTGGCCGTTTTATCCTTTGAGAATCATTTGCACAAGGGTGTGCGTTTTTCCGGCGAAGAAATGGAAGAACTGCGCTGCCGCTTAAGCGGTAAAGAAGGCTCTTTAAGCGGAAAAAAACTCGAACGCTTTAACGAAAAACTGGCGAGCGGAAAGCAGCTGTAAGCTTTTTATGTGCGCCGGCTTGCGTTTTTTATGCATTTGCCCCTTACGATTTTTACGATTGTTCTTGTGCAGCGTTGTTGATTTGATTTTCGCCCGGCAGTTCTTTTTCTTTCGGAACGGCATTAAGGGCGTCTGTTTTTTGTGCGGCTTGCATAAGCCGTAAGTTGCGCAAAAAAACATCGCGCTGATCGGTTCTGAGCGGAACGGATAAGAGCGGCTGCGTACTTCCGTCGGAGGTTCTGTACGGAATCGATATTTCCCGCGCATATGCTAAACTTTCCCGGTCATTTATCCACCAATCCAAAACCCGTAAAGCGCAAAGCGTATATTTCATAAGATTCAGATTTGTGCGTTCCTTCGACTTGCTTCCGCCGAGAAGTAAATTAAGACGATACGAAATACTGTTTTCCACATCAAAACTATAGGCTGCGCTCAAATTTAAAGGCAATGAAATTTCGGCTGCGTCCGCTTGACGAATCATGTCCGAAAAAAGATGTACGAGCGCCCGTATGCGTTCGGGAAGCGGAATATAAGTATTGTCTATGCGCGGCCGTTCTATAAATGAAATTTCAAAAACCAAGTGAGGATGAAAATAATATTTTGTTTGCCACAGCCAGTTTGACAATTCCCGTTTGCCGTATCTTGACGTATGAAAATCACCCTGTGTGTACGCTTGATTTACATATTCTTTGAGGTTGGGAACCATTATTTTGTCGAACAAAACTTCACGGTACTGTGTCCAGTCCGCAAAAACTTTTTGCAAATTATCCTGCTCAAAGGGATTGTCGCCCACATCCGCCTGTCCCAAAGGAATGTTGCGGCATCCTTGAAAAAAATCTTCTATAATTCTGAGCAATACTATCGTAACTTGAAGCGGATTTGTCGGTGCAAGTAAATTAAAGCCGTCGGGAAACGAGTACAGAGGCTGAAAATACGGATACATATCCGGATAGTCGGCCAAGTGCAGCCATCCTGCTTCGGGAAAAAGCTTTTCCAATACGCCCAAACTTTGCAGTATTAAACTTTGTTTTCCTTCTTGTGCATGTTCTTTATGCACGGTATCTTTTGTTTGTTCCTCTTTTTTTTCATCGGTTTCCGAGCGGCGCTCTTTTTTCGAATCCGTATCTTTTTTCGGCAAAATAATATCGTATTTTGTTATTTCCAAAAAACGCATAATTTCCGAAATCCGTTTTGTGTAAAATTCGGGATAGGATTCAAATTCGTTTACACACATGCGCATAAGTAAAGGATATACGCCTTTTATTATTTGTCCGAAAATATACAGCCACTCGGAAGCCGCTTGTCGTGCGGCATTTAAATGTTGGATGTTTTCATTTTTTGCGCTTTGTGTTTCCAGTGTCCAGCCGTACAGTTTTTTTATAATACGTGTCATTTGCATTTCACCGAGAAAATACAATTGTATAAGGGGCCGGTACAACTCTTTGACAAAGGGAACCATATCTTCTATAAGAATCCATGATGTTTTTTTCTTTACGGCGGACAATTCCTGCTTTACGGGCAGGGTATCCCAGTTGTAAATGATGCGCAAAGCCCTAAATATAAAGTCGTCGTCCTTATTGATTTTGTTTTTATATGTGTTCGGCAGTGCCAAAACCAAGCTTTGAATACTTTCAATAAAAGAGTCGATATGCTGAAGATGGGCGGTTAAATCGTTTTTTATAAAAGAATCCGATACGCGCTCCGGACCGCCGCGTCCGAACGAAAACAACATGGCAAAAAAGCCCGGTGCCGGCCGAATACGGTATTCTTGGGAAATCATAAGTTTGTCGAATAATTGCCTTTGTCGGTTATTAAGTACGGGTAATCGGTATTTTTTACTCGGCAAACCCGATATAACGGCGGAAGATTTTGCGGCACCGGCCGAATCGGAAAAAACGGATTCGCTGCCGCGCTTTGTGCGCGTACGCATGTTTTCCCGTTTTTTTTTGCCGTCCTTTTGCGACATGTTTCGCGCCCGCACGGATCGAACTTTTTTTAAAACCTCATCATCGATAATATCCGCCTTTTCGACACCGATTTCTCCGCCCAAGCGCTTTATCATAACTTCGGCTTCTTCTTTTTCTATATCGCCGATATTTTTACGGGTTTTTTGGAGTTCGCCGGGTTCATATTTTGCTTGCGGTTTTTTAAAAGTTATATCCATACTATTATAATCGTAAATATTTCTTCTTTGCGATAGCGCAAAGGTCCTTTACGGTAAACAATTCACCGTTTTTATCTCGTATACTGCCCTCACACTTGCCGTAGATTGTATGATACTCCGTTCTTAAAATCAATATACTTTCTTTACGGACAGTATCCGACAGCGGTGTAAAAGAAAGATCTATCATATTTTCCGTGTCTTGAATTATCCATCGGTCTAAAAGACCGTAAGGGTGCGTTATCGTTACCGGCGGCAGCGGTGTACTTTCGCCGTCCGTAAAAAGTACGTTTTCATTATATAAGTCGGAATCTACCGGATCCTGATTTGACGTATATAAATTAAAGCGAATATTTTTATTGTCTGCGGTTCCCAACACGGTTAGTGCATACGAATGCAGTCTAAGCCGGTAATAAGAACGGCGGATGGTAAAAAACCCCAATGAATGTACATTTGCCGCGAGTTCTTTTCCGTTTTTTACAAAAAAATTACCGGTTAAAGTTCCTTTTAAAACGGGGGCGCAATGATGGACGGCTGCACAGCGGCGCATAAGCGGAGCCGGAATCACCGATGTATGAACTGCGCATGTTTTGTCGTGCAGGTCGGCCGAAAAAGAAAAATACGTATTCGGGCGGACGCTGTCGCCTTTTAAGCGGCATACTGCGGAAAAATTACCGGTGTCATAATTCCAGCGTATTGTAAAGCGCCGCTTTGTCCGTAAAGACTTACACATACCGCTTTTCAGTTTGTACGGAATCAAACGCTTTCGGAATACAATAAAAGAGCGGTACGACAACTTCCGCGCCGATTCTTTTTCCCATATTGTAATTTCCGCAAAACCGAAATAATGTGCGTCTATAATTTCGGCAACGCCCAAATAGTCATCGGTTAAAAAACTGAAAGAAAGGTTTGTGCGGATACGCGAATCGGTAATAAAAGACGGCAGTTTCATCAAACTGAACGGCTGCTTGAGCTTGCGTATATCAAAATAATCCGGAATGCCCCTAAAATCGCCGAATGTCGGTTTGCCGGAACAAACGACGGAGCGGGGAGCCTTTTCTATGTTTCGTGTATACATTCCAAAACTCTATAATTAAGTATATCTTATAAAGACGAAAAGATAAATAGAAAAATAAACGGAAATCGTTTAAAATCCCACCGCATCCAATTCGCTTTGTTCGCTCGTATGCCCTTCCACATGAATAAAGACTTGATTCGGCAAACATGCCGACCAATCTCCTTCTGTGCGCAGCGGAAAACTTTGCACGCAGGTACGGTTTGAACAGGGCGAGTCAAGAAACCGCGCTTGTCCGTTTTCAATTTTGATTCGGCTGATTCCCAAAGCTCCATGCGCTTCTATTTCCCTATCGACATCCAAGGGATACACCCATTCTTTTTCGTTTACCGTAACGATGAGCCGCGGTTTTCCGCCTTTATGACGGACGGCATAGATAAACGAAAAAACCGCCGTGCATAAAAAAAGAAAGCCTATAATATAGTCGATCGGTTTTAATGTCATTTTTCGCACTTTTTTCCGCCTTTTATACAGTTTGTTTTCGACACTGCTTTGAAGCCCGGTTCCGCAGCGGCTTGACGGCCGAAAAAACTTGACAGCCGAAAAAACCCGTGTTATCATTTAAACAGGCTTGCAAATAAGCTGATAAACTCTCTCCGATGTCCGCTGATACGGACATAAGGTTTCCGGAATATCGTTGATAATTCGGAAACCTTGTTTTATTTCCGCCCAGTGTAGCATTTTCAATCTTCTAAGTCAAATTCCGTTTATTTAGATTGCCGAAATTTTTTTTTGCCGTTATAATAAATCTATGGATCATCCCCGATTTGAAGATTTTTTTCCTCCTTGGAAAGAGCTTGCCGATGAACACAGGCAGCAATTAAAAGAAGCGGCGGTGCTTATAGGTGTTCCCAAAAAAAGAATTCTGCATAACGGTAATGCGGATTGCATAGGCGTCTTATTGATTTTTGAAGGACAGCTGCGCGCTTATATGACATCGGCCGAAGGCAAAGAAGTATCTCTTTTCCGCTTATTTAAACGCGATATGTGTTTGTTATCGGCATCTTGTATGCTTGCGGATATTCAATTTGAAATAACCGTTGAAGCGGAAAAAGATACGGTTTTATGGCTTATTCCCGCTGAAATATACCGCAGCGTTATGAAAATGTCCGTCGGTTTGGCGAATTACACCAACAGCCTCATGGCTTCGCATTTTACCGAAGTTATGTGGCTTATGGAGCAGATAATTTTTAAAAGCATGGACGAACGGCTTGCCGCGTTTTTGTTGAACGAAAGCGATTTGGAAAACACGGACAATTTGCACATAACGCATGAACAAATTGCCCGCCATTTGGGAAGTGCCCGCGAAGTAATTACACGGCTGTTGCAATACTTGCAAAACGAAGGGGCCGTTGAATTAAACAGGGGCTGTATCCGTATAACAAATAAAAATCTTTTGGAAAACCGCTTTAAAGAAAAAAAACCGCCGCAAATCAAGTAACGGCGGTTATAACCGGGTGTGTTCGGTTATTATGAAAGCATAGCCAAGATGCCGCTTTTATCGCGCGCACCCACCGCTTGCTGTGCAATTTTTCCGTCTTTAAAAACAATCAGGGTGGGAATGCTCATAACGCCGTACTGCGCGGCCAATTCGCTTTGCTCGTCAACGTTTACTTTGCCGACTTTTGCATGACTTATTTCATCAGCGACTTCATCGACAATGGGAGAAACCATACGGCAGGGGCCGCACCATGAGGCCCAAAAATCCACCAACACGGGCTTATCGGACTGTAAAACTTCTTTTTCAAAATTATCTTTCGTTAATGTAATTGCTGACATAATTATCCTCCTGAGCATATAAATCGGTATCTTTATAAGATATCTTTGTTATATAATATATCACGGCCGATAAAAAGCGACTGTGAGAAAGTTACCGTTTAATTTCTAAAGCTGTGTATCGGTGCGGGAATACGGCCGCCGCGGTTTATAAAGCCGGCACAGGAAAAGGTATTGACCGCCATAACGGGGGCTTCTCCCAAAAGGCCGCCGAACTCTACCCGGTCGCCGACCTTTTTACCGGGAACGGGAATAATGCGCACGGCCGTTGTTTTATTGTTTACCATTCCGATAGCCATTTCGTCGGCTATAATGCCGCTTAAAGTCGAAGCGCTTGTATCGCCGGGAACGGCAATCATATCCAAACCGACCGAGCATACGCAGGTCATAGCTTCAAGTTTTTCCAAGCTCATCGCTCCGTTTTTTACGGCGGCTATCATGCCCTCGTCTTCGGAAACGGGTATAAAGGCGCCCGAAAGGCCGCCCACGTTTGTGCTTGCCATAACGCCGCCTTTTTTTACCATATCGGTAAGCATTGCAAGCGCCGCGGTGGTGCCGGGAGCACCTGCAGCTTCCAAGCCCATATGCTCCAAAATGCGGGCAACCGAATCTCCTACGGCGGGAGTCGGGGCAAGGGAGAGGTCCAGAATGCCGAATTGTACGCCGAGCCGTTTTGCCGCTTCCGTACCCACAAGCTGCCCCATACGGGTTATTTTAAAGGCGGTTTTTTTTATGCCGTCGGCCAATTCGTCCAGCGGCTTGCCTTCGTATTCTTTACAAGCCGCATCGACGGCACCGGGACCCGAAACGCCTACGGACAAAACCGCTTCTCCTTCTCCCGGCCCGTGGAAGGCGCCGGCCATAAAGGGGTTGTCTTCGGGGGCGTTGCAAAAAACCACAAGTTTTGCGCAGCCCAAACCGCTTTTATCGGCGCTGAGAGAGGCGGTTTTGAGGATAATTTCGCCCATTTCTTTTACGGCGTCCATATTGATGCCGCTTTTGGTGGTTCCCAAATTGACGGAAGAGCATACCCTGTCGGTAGTAGCGAGGGCTTCGGGAATC
This sequence comes from Treponema sp. OMZ 840, assembly GCF_050937815.1. Classification (NCBI taxonomy): domain Bacteria; kingdom Pseudomonadati; phylum Spirochaetota; class Spirochaetia; order Treponematales; family Treponemataceae; genus Treponema; species Treponema sp. OMZ 840. Next base: position 8,062 of record NZ_JACDIJ010000003.1, on the reverse strand, counting down.
GAGCGCAGTAAATTGCGGTCGCCTTTGGTAAAGCCCTTGTGTACCAGCGCCGAAAAACCGCCTATAAAGTCGATATTCAACTCTTTTGCCGCCTTGTCGAGGGTTTTTGCCCATTCGGTATAGTCTTCTTCGTCGGAAGTTTCGGCTACAAGGGCAATCGGGGTTACCGCAATGCGCTTATTGATAATCGGAACGCCGAATTCGGTTTCTATATCTTCGCCTACACGCGCCAAACGGCCGCAGTATTTCATCAGTTTGTCATAAATGCGCCGGCGGCTTTCTTTTCCCGATGTGCTGCAGCAATCGCGCAGCGATACTCCCATAGTGATTGCGCGTACATCAAGCTTGTAACGCATAAACATATTTACAGTTTCTTGAATTTCCGATTTTGAAAACAGCATAGTTCCTCCGGTCGTACACGGTTTTTAAAGTAAAAAATGCAGGCTGCAAAAAAGCGTTTTTATACGGATTTTAAATGCGGTGCATTGCGTTGAAAACCCGTTCATGCATAATATGTATGTCAACGCCCAAATCTTCGCCCAATATGTTCATTTTTTCGCGTAACTCGGCTATTTGAATGGAAGAAGAAGACACATCCGCTACCATCATCATAATAAAATTACCGGATAAAACCGTTTGGCTTATGTCGGCAATATTTATATTGTATGAAAAAAGCGCCGAACTGACTTTTGCGATAATGCCCGTTTGGTCGGTTCCCGAAACGGTGATAATAATATTTGTCGGATCCATTCTTCCATTCTACTTGCAAGCGGGACGGCGGTCAATGGGTATTTGCTTGCCGATACCGCACGCAAATACTCTATAAATCGTATAAATATGCAAATAACCGTAAATTATTGTTGACCGCAGCCCTATACTGTGCGACAATATATACTATGAAGAAGAGCGATTTTTTTCGCAGGAGGTTTATATGAAAAAGTTTGTTTTTATTGCAGTATCCGTATGCATTGCGGCTTTTTTTATCGGATGTACGCAGCCGAAAGAAAAAGGACCTATTACGCTCAATTATTGGACGCATGAAGATCCTGCGCGCACGGAACTCGAAACAAAGCTGATTGCCGAGTTCGAAAAAGAAAATCCGAACATTAAAGTCGTACGCACAACACAGGGAGCTGCCAAACTGATTGAATTGGTGCAAACGGCGTTTGCCGCAAATCAGGGGCCGGATATTTTTAATTTGTCAATCGAAGACGAATATTCATATATTGCAAACGGCCGTGTTGCCCCGGTTAATGCAAAGGCGGCAGGCTATAAGGACGAACAAAGTATTTACAACAGTTATTTGCCCGAAATCTTAAATGCGGTTACAAAAGACGGAAAGGTATACGGACTTCCGCTTGAAATCACCAACTGGTGTATTTATATAAATAAAAAAATATTCCGCAGTGCCGGGTTGGATCCGGAAAAAGATTATCCTAAAACATGGGAAGATATGGTGCGCGTGTCCGAAAAACTGGTTATCCGCGAAGGCGATATTTTGGTGCGCCGCGGTTTTGACTTCCGCTATCCGTATTATCTGGTTGCTTTTGTTCCGATGGTCGAACAGCTGGGCGGAAAACTTATCAGCGACGACGGCAAAACCGCCATTATCGGCGATGAAGCATGGATACAGTTTTTAACCTTTATGCAGCAGTGGGGGCCTGCGGGAAAAAATCTGGGTTCTCCGACTTATAAAAACGCCCGCAACCTCTTTAATAAAGACAATAACGATGTCGCTATGGCGACGACGGGTTTATATCAGCAGGGCCGTATCAGAAAAGACAATCCGGAATTTTTTGAAAGCAACGAATGGATGGTCGTTCCCTTCCCCAAATTTGAAGCAGCGGTAAAAGATGTAGCAGCCTGTTACTATGGACATTTTTTAATGGTAAACAACGATATTTCCAAAGAAAAGCAGGAAGCCGCATGGAAACTTATCGGATTTTTGCTTAAACACGGTGAAGATTATCTTCGCGAAGGCGGAAACATCATTCAGCCTACAAAAGCTTTGTTGGAATCCAAAACTTTAAAAGATATGCCGTATTCCGATGTGTTTATCAACGATATGAATAAGGCTCATATGGTATATTACGGAGCAAACAGTGCCGAATTGCAAACGGCAATCCGCTCGGCCGTTGAATCCGTTATGCTTTCGGGTGTAAGCCCCGAAAAAGCATTGGCGACTTTAAAAACAACGGCACAGGAAATTCTTGACGAAGAAAACAACTGAAAAGGTTTGAGCAAGTAGGGAGCCGGCAGAGGATTCAAAGCCGTTTTGAAATAAAACCGGCCCCCTTTGTATGATTTAATTCGGCGCTTTAGGGGGCGGAGCGCGCTCGAAATGCGCCGAATTTTTTCTTAGAAGGAATCGGTATCATTTATGGAAAAGCGTAAAAAAAGCGCGGGTATTGAAAAAAAACAATCGCGCTGGGGACTTATATTCGTTACGCCGGCGGTTTTATTTTTTTCGGTGTTCAGTTTTTATCCTATTATAAATGCTTTAATCGAAAGTTTTTTCGACAAACGTGTGCTCAGCAATGCGCCGCCGAAATTCGTCGGTTTTCAAAATTATACATATATTTTCGATGTAAGCCGTTACGGCAATCCTATGTCGTTTTTAAATTCGCTTCGGGCAACCTTTGTATTTACCCTCGGAACATTTATTCCGCTTTTGGTATGCAGTTTGCTTTTTGCGGTTTTGGTAACATCGCTGCGTAAAGCCGTTTATAAAAAGATTTTTCAAATTGCGTTTTATACGCCTGCCGTTTTATCCTCGGTAGTTGCGGCGGCTATTTGGCTTTTAATATTCGATCCGCGCGGTTTGGGAAATTATTGGCTTAATACGCTGTTGAGAACTCCGGGCGTCGATTATAAGTGGCTTATGGACAGTACGATGACGCAAATCTCAACAATGATTGTGTATTTTTGGAAGTATATAGGCTATTTTATTATTTTGTTTATTACCGGACTTTTAAGTATTCCCCCTGTCGTATATGAAGCCGCCCTTATCGACGGCGCAAACCGCTTTCAAATATTTTGGCGCATTACCCTGCCCCTGTTGAAGCCGACGGTTGTATTGGTTTCGATTATGTCCATGCTCCAATGTTTAAAAACATTCAGCACACAGTATTTGTTTACCCAAAACGGGGCATCTTTAGCGCCCATCAATGTCGTAACGCTGAATATTTATCAAACGGGTATTAAATTACAGCGCATAGGACGGGCAAGCGCCATGAGTATTGTGTTGTTTTTAATTATGCTTTTTTTAACATGGCTGCAATTCCGCGGTTCAAAAGCGGATGAAACCAGCTATTGAGGAGAATAGGGTGAATACATCGAAAAAAACGTTGGTGGATGCAAGTACGCTGATAAAGGTAATTTTATTGCTGCTTTTGTTTTGTTTTACCGTTATGCCTTTGGTTTTTATGCTTACCGCATCGCTTATGACGGGAAAAGAAATTCTGCAAATGCCCTATAAGTGGATTCCCGATTCTTTCCATTATGAGAATTTTATAACCGCAATACGGGGAAACGATAACAACTATATTTATGTGCGCAATATTATAAACTCGTTTATCGTAGCGGCTTCCGTTGCGCTTACGACGGTTTTGCTGGCCTCGATTACCGGTTACGGTTTGGCAAAATTCCGTTTTAAAGGCCGTACGCTTATCTTTATGATGATTATGGCGACGATGATGATTCCTTTTGAAGCGATTATGATTCCGCTTTATATGATTGCGACAAAGCTGCGTATTCAAAATACCTATATCGGTTTGATTTTACCCTTTATGGTCAGTGCGTTCGGAATTTTTATGATGAGGCAGTATTTGATTACCTTTCCGAACGAGTTTTTGGATGCTGCGCGTGTGGACGGTATGAGTGAAGTTGCGATTTATACCCACATTGTGCTTCCGAACTGCGCTCCGGTTATTGCAACGCTCGGTATTCTTTCGTTTAGAACGCAGTGGGATAATCTTTTGTGGCCCTTGTTGATTTCACAGACGGACAAAATGAAAACCATACCGCAGTACATTACATCGTTTACAGCGGAGCGCAGTACCGATGAGGGGGCAATGATGGCTGCCGCCGTTATTGCAAGTATTCCGATGTTTGTTATCTTTTTTACCTTGTCCAAATATTTTATCGGCGGCTCGGTTATTTACGAATCGCGCAAGGGTTAAAACGGCATTTTTAGGCGGCTGAAAACTAAAACCGGCCGACGATTAAAACCGTTTGCGTTTATAGCGGCAAAGTGTAATAAACAAAAAGCTCTTCCAAAGAGTCCGGGTTTGCTACGGCACAGAAAGGGGTTTCTTACCGCTGCTTCCTTCCGGATCTGACGGGGTTAGAAAACATTTCTTGCATAGGACCCGGACTCACTGAAAGAGCCTTCAGGCTTTTATAAAAGAACGGAGAGAGGGGGATTCGAACCCCCGGTACCTTTCAGTACACAGCCTTTCCAAGACTGCACCATCGACCGCTCGGACATCTCTCCAAAACAAATCCGTACACATAAAAGGGTTGCCGCAAAAGCCGACCGCTTTTTTGACAACCCGCATTTTCCATTACTCCGTTTACAAAAGAGCGGAGAGAGGGGGATTCGAACCCCCGGTACCTTGCGGTACAACGGTTTTCGAGACCGCCCGATTCGACCGCTCTCGCATCTCTCCATAGGTACGTTTTGTTACGAGACTAAGAGGGTTCGAACCTCCGGCCTTCAGATCCGCAATCTGACGCTCTATCCAGCTGAGCTATAGTCTCATTTAATAATCCGCCGAAAAAAACCGTACGGTTTTGTCCGGATACGGAGCAGGGGGGATTCGAACCCCCGATACCCTTTAGGGGTATAACTCCTTAGCAGGGAGCCACCTTCGGCCTCTCGGTCACCGCTCCAAACACATCTGCAAGAGCGGAGCAGGGGGGATTCGAACCCCCGGTACCTTGCGGCACAACGGTTTTCAAGACCGCCTCCTTAAACCACTCGGACACCGCTCCATACAGTGCGACCATTTTATACCAAAACGGCAGTGTGTGTCAACGGCTTTTACCGTATTGCCAAGGGTAAAAAAATACTCGACCGAAAGCCGTAAACAGGTGCGGAAAGCAGTTATAAAAAAATAACTTTAAAATAGGTGTAAAATTCGATTTTTCCTCTTTACAAAAACCGAATTCAGGGCTTATGATAATACGGTACACCATTTTTAAGAAAAAAAATGCATTTTTTTTCTTAAAAAGTCTGTTTTTTTTAAAAACAAAACGAATAATACCTGTAGAGAGTATTACGGGAACGCCGATTAAATCCACCGTCAATCGGCAATTTTTCCCGCTCTCACGGGAGGACAGTATGTCAAGAAAAAAACAGATTCACACGGCACAGGCCGTGCCGTCGAACGAAGAACTCAAGGATTGGGGAATCCGTGCATTAAGCTTTGAAGAATTGCTTGCGGTAAACGGGGGACGTCACGTTATAGACGATCCGAGAACGGATAATGTTTCGGATACTATAGCCAACGGCGGCCATTCTCCGGGCGGTTCAAGTTCGTCGTCGGATGAAAGCTCGTCGGACAGCGGCGATTCGCACGGTTCCGGCAGTACGGGCGGTTCGTCTGTTATTACCGGTTCGTCTTATACGGTACAAGAAAAAGATACATTGAGCGATATTGTTCGCCGCCGGTATCCCGACGCAAGCGCGGAAGAACGAGTACAAAAAATATATGAACTTGCCGAATACAACGGCATAAGCGATATCGATCGTATAGAAGTCGGACAGCTTATTTTTTTTGAAAAGCCCGCAGCAGAAGGCGGTGCAGGAACGCCGCCTGTTCAACAGGGAGGCGCTAACATCGGTCTTTCGCCGGGCGGCACACAGGCAGGAAGCGTTTCCGGAACAGCTGACACTGTAGGACAGTCGGGAAACGAAAATTCGGCGCCTGTACAAGGTCCGTCTTTGCCGGGTACGGGCGGAGTTGCATCCGTTCCTCCCGCACAAAACGAATCGGGCATTACACAACAGGCGGCAAGTGCACAAAATCCCGTTCCTCAAATGCCCGCAGCGGCGGAGCCGGAAGAAAAAAAAGGTCTTTTTACGGGATTAAAGGATTGGGGAAAACGGAAGCTGGACAGCATAGGACAAGGGATTGTAGGCGGTGCTGTTTATGCAATGGATGTTGCCGCAATTTCCAATCAAGTCGGGGTAAAACTTTCAAACAGTAAAATCAGAAAATATGCCGAACATTACAATCATAAGCGCTATATAGTAGGAAAAAATGAATTCCGTTGTGATAACTATGTGGAAGCTGTCGTTAAAGACAGCGGCCGCGATCCTTTAAAATATTTTGCAGGAGCTGCTACAGAAAAGAATGTCGAAGAGCATATCTTAAATGCAAAAGAAAAAGGAATCGCCATACAATCCGAGCGGCAAAATCCTGCTGATCTTACGGATGGAGTTTATATAGTATTTATGAATAATTCTGAAAAAGGATTCAATGCTCATGCGGGATTGCTTTTTCAAGAAGGTGGCCAAAGTGAATTCAGAGACAATTGCGGAAATAACACATGGAAGCAAACAGACGGGACAATGACTACAGGCGGAGTTATAACACAAATATATTCGAATTTGCAAGCATTCCAAGCAGACTACAATTATAAAGATTTTTATTATATTAGGATAAACTAAAGTAAGGAGACTACCGTATGAGAAAAATTATATCTATTGTACTTTTTGCATTAGTTTTTTTTAATGCTTGTGCTCAAACGGAAAGGCGTTTGCTTATTCCCTTTACCTTGAATGAAAAAGTCGGTTTTATAGATCAACATATGAAATTGGTTTACCCTGCGGAATTTAGCCGCTTGCTAGAGCTTTCGGGAGAATTTGCTTTGGTTCAAAAAGAAAAAAAGAATACATGGGGGAAATTTCTTATAGATTCACACGGTAAGTGTCGCCAAATCGATATATTTTACGATTTCGGGTTTTTGCCGAATGATCTGTATTATATCCATGCCAGTCAAAGTTCCTGCAGTAATCCTATCTTAAATTTGAGAATACCTAAAGGCGGGACTATGGTATACCATTTGTACAGTGATGAAAAAAAACTTTTACGGTATGTACAGCTTTTTACCTCAAGTACGATTGATTTTATCAATGCGGTTATTACGGATCCTAACAGCCCGCACCTGTTTCGGAAAACCTATGTGAATATAAAAGGAGAACCGTCATTTCCGAATATATATCGTTCCGTTTGCGGTTATTTTAATGAAAATGAAGAAGCGACCTATATATCTTCCGAAAAGTGGAGAGGAGATTTTCGAATATTAACTAAAGACGGCGAAATAAGGGAAAATTATATTTTTGACAGTTTAACTTCTTTTTACAGCGGCCTTTCTTTCGGTTTGAGGCAAAAAGATAAGGCTTTGGGATTTTTTGATACCTACGGTGAATTAAAAATACCCCTAAAAGTATTACCCGGCACAAAGGACTACGATAATTATCACTTTGAAGATGGTATTGCACCGGCTTTACTCATAGACGGAAGTTTATACGCTGTATTTTACCATCAACGTTATGTATCAAAAAACTGGTGTCTAATAAATACGGAAGGTAAGATAATAAAAAGCGGCATTGAAGCAGCATATATATCGCCGTTTTATAAGGGTGTAAGTATAGTTTGTAATAAAAATGATAAATATGCACTTATGAAAAATGACGGTACCTTTATTACCGATTTTATACTCGAAGATGCCAATCCTGCTTATTATTTTGTTGAAGGCATATGTGAAGGTAAAGACGTGTTAATTGACCGAAAAAACGGGAAAATGTATTATTGTGAGAATTTCAAATAGTGTGGAAGAATTGGAGGCAATGGTTAAAAAGGCTTTTTTTGCCCCGGTATAAACGGATGCTGAATTAAGCCGGTAAGGAGGTTGTTACATGCATACACGGCGCTTTATACAAATTTTCTGTGCGGTATTGTTGTTGTGCGCTTCGTGCGCTCAAGGGAAAAGGGCTGATTTTTCTTCCGGAGAAGAAGCCGAATTTGCGCAAAACGTGTTGGAAAAGCTTCGC